>NZ_JACNAC010000030.1:0-73941 GCF_017349775.1 Pseudomonas sp. GW460-12-10-14-TSB1 | reverse complement strand
TGCGGCAACAACCCGGCAATCTCACTCACCCGCCCTCTCCCCTCAATGCCCGCGAATATAGTGCTCCAGCTGCCGAATCAGATCCGCCTGTTCGACAATCGCCTCTTTCACCAGATCGCCAATCGACAGCAAGCCAATCAGTTGCTGGCCTTCCAATACCGGCAGGTGTCGCAGGTGGCTGTCGGTCATCACGGCCATGCAGCGTTCGATGCTGTGCTGGCTGTCGGCGGTGACCACCGGTGCGCTCATGATGGCGCGGACCGGGGTGCCTACCGATGAGCGGCCTTGCAGCACTACCTTGCGCGCATAGTCGCGTTCGCTGATGACGCCGACCACCTGGCCGGCTTCCATCACCGGCAGCGCTCCGACATTTTTCTGCGCCATTATCTGCAGTGCTTCGAGCACCATCTGGTCCGGGCCGATGCTGTGCACCTGGCGGTTTTCCACGGCCTTCAACTTGAGCAACTGAGCAGCGGTTTTCATGGGCGTCTCCGATACCTTGAGCAACAGGGGTTCCGGCCCCGCGCCACGAGGCGCGGAGTCAGGCATGGATCTGGATTGAAGAAAGGATGGGCGGCTTACTGCACGCCGATTTCCACCACATCGCCGCGCAGCCGCGCCGGCCATGTCCGCAGGCGTTGCTCGGGGTATTCCAGGCAGGTGCCGTCGGCCAGGCGGAAGTGCTGCTTGTACAAGGGCGAGGCGATCACCAGTTCGTCCTTGATGCAGCCCACCAGGCCGCGGCCGATGACGTTGGCGCCGGACTGCGGGTCATGGTTGTCGATGGCGTAGAGGGTCTGCTGCGCGGCATCCGGCAGGTAGATCAGCGCCACTTGGGCGCCGTCGTACCAGACCACCACGCCGCTGTGGCTGACCAGGTCCTGGCGGCTGCACACCGCCTGCCACTGCACGCCGGGCTGCTCGGCGAATCCGCTTTCGATAGGTTGCAGGTTTGGCGACAGGCTCATCAGAGCACCTCCTCGGTGACAGGGATCAGGTTGAGTTCGGCGGCCATGATCGGCCGGCGCTGGCCGCGTTCCTGGACAAAGTGAATGTCCGGGTCCGGGCGCTGGTCGTTGACGAAGGTGCGGAAGCGCTTGAGTTTTTCCGGGTCCTTGAGGGCGTTGGCCCATTCGCATTCGTAGCGGTCTACCACCAGCTGCATCTGCGCTTCCAGCTCGGCGCCCAGCCCCAGGCTGTCGTCGATCACCACCGCCTTGAGGTAGTCCAGGCCGCCTTCCAGGCTTTCGCGCCAGACCGAGGTGCGTTGCAGGCGGTCGGCGGTGCGGATGTAGAACATCAGGAAGCGGTCGATGTAGCGAATCAGGGTCTGGTCGTCGAGATCGGTGGCGAACAGCTCGGCATGGCGCGGACGCATGCCGCCGTTGCCGCAGACGTACAGGTTCCAGCCCTTCTCGGTGGCGATCACACCAACGTCCTTGCTCTGCGCCTCGGCGCATTCGCGGGTGCAGCCGGACACCGCGAACTTCAGTTTGTGCGGCGAGCGCAAGCCCTTGTAGCGATCCTCGATCTCCAGGGCCATGCGCACACTGTCCTGCACGCCGTAGCGGCACCAGGTGCTGCCCACGCAGGACTTCACGGTACGGGTCGACTTGCCGTAGGCATGCCCGGTCTCGAAACCGGCGGCGATCAGCTCGGCCCAGATATCCGGCAGCTGATGCAGCTGGGCGCCGAACAGGTCGATGCGCTGGCCGCCGGTGATCTTGGTGTAGAGGTCGTATTTCTTCGCCACCTGGCCGATCACGATCAGCTTGTCGGCAGTGATTTCACCACCGGCGATCCGCGGCACCACCGAGTAGGTGCCGTTCTTCTGCATGTTGGCCATGAAGGTGTCGTTGGTGTCCTGCAGTGGCACCAGGGAGCGCTCCATGATGGGCTGGTTCCAGCACGAGGCGAGGATAGAACCCACCGCCGGCTTGCAGATATCGCAGCCGACATGGCCGCGGCCATGCTTGGCGAGCATCTCGTCGAAACTGAGGATCCCCTCAACCCGCACCAGCGCGTACAGCTCCTGGCGGGTGTAGGCGAAGTGCTCGCACAGGCTCTTGTCGACGCTGACGCCGCGGGCGATCAGCTCATGCTCGAACACCTGCTTGAGCAGGCCGGCGCAGCCGCCGCAGCCGGTGCAAGCCTTGGTCTGCACCTTGAGCTGGCCGAGCTCGGAGCAGCCGCCGTCGATGGCCGAGCAGATCGCGCCCTTGGTCACGTTATGGCAGGAACAGACCGTGGCCGACTCGGGCAAGGCGCCCGGGCCGAGGGTCGGCGCGCCGGTGCTGGACGGCAGGATCAGGCCGGCCGGTTCGGCGGGCAAGGCGATGCCGTTCTGCATGTATTGCAGCAGGGTGTCGTAGTAGCTGTTGTCGCCCACCAGCACCGCGCCGAGCACCTGCTTGCCGCTGGCATCCACCACCAGGCGTCGGTAGCTGGCCGTGGCTTCGTCGATGAACTGGTAGCTGCGCGCGCCCGGGGTCAGGCCCTGGGCGTCGCCGATGGAGCCGACATCCACCCCCAGCAGCTTGAGCTTGGTCGACATGTCCGCGCCCATGAAAGGCTCGCCAGGCTCGCCGCACAGCTGGGCGGCGACGCTGCGGGCCATCTGGTAACCCGGGGCCACCAGGCCGAAGATGCTGCCGTTCCAGCTGGCGCACTCGCCGATCGCGTAGATGTGTGGGTCGCCACTCAGGCACTGGTTGTCCACCACCACGCCGCCGCGCGGGCCGATCTCCAGCTCGCAGTCACGGGCCAGGGCGTCCTGGGCGCGAATCCCGGCGGAGAATACGATCAAGTCGGTTTCGAGGAAGTCGTCGCCGGCGAAGTTCATCCGGTAGCGGTACTGCTCGCCAGCGCTGATCGACTGGGTGCCCTTGCCCAGATGCACGCCGACACCCAGGGCTTCGATCCGCGCCTTCAATGCGCGACCGCCCTGCTCGTCCAGCTGCACCGGCATCAGCCGCGGGGCGAACTCCACCACATGGGCTTCCAGGCCCAGGCTCTTCAAGGCGTTGGCCGCCTCCAGGCCGAGCAGCCCGCCGCCCACCACCACGCCACGCCGGGCATTGGCGGCCGCGGCGCGGATGCCGTCGAGGTCTTCCAGGGTGCGATAGACCAGGCGCGAATCGCCCTCGGCACCCTCGATCGGCGGCACGAAGGGATAGGAACCGGTGGCCAGCACCAGCTTGTCGTAGTGCACCGGGCCGGTGGCGGTGAGCACCTGGCGGTTGGCGCGGTCGATGCCCAGTACCGCCACCCCCAGGTGCAGGGTCAGGCCCGGCATCTGGTACAACGCGGCATCGCCCAGGGCCAGGGATTCGGCGTCGCGACCGGTGAAATACTCGGACAGGTGCACCCGATCGTAGGCGCGCATCGGTTCTTCGCTGAAGACATGCAGGCGGTACTGCTCGAGGGCGCCGCGCGCCACCAGCTGTTCGACGCAATGATGCCCGACCATGCCGTTGCCGATCACGATCAGGGTTTTGTGTGTGTTCAAAGGGGCAACAATGGCATTCATAAATAGCACCCGACCCAAGCCAATCACGGTTTTTTAAAGCAAAAAAAAGCGCCTGAAACCTCACGGTTCCAGGCGCCTTTGCCTGTTATTTGCGGTGTGCGATCGGGCTGCTGTGCCAGACTCACCGAGTGCCCGTGGCCTGTTGGCCAATCGATCTGCGTTGACCGACGGGGCGGCCCGCCCGCGACATGCGCGGTGGGGCGTTATCGGCTGTCTTGCAGCCTTTGTGCCAGGCTGCGTTGCACGCCTTGAAACGCCGTGCTGGCAGGCTTGCGCGGTAATTCTGCAAGGCTCCCGGATACCCTGCCCGGGGCCCTGAATCGCCTTAGCCTGGTGCAAGACCGGGTCGGCGACGCCTTATAAAAGTGCAAATCCACCACTCAGCCGATAGAAGCCAGGCGCTGCAAGAACGCCGCGCGCCGCTCGCGATCCAGCTCCTCCTTGGCCAACAACTGCGGCAACAACGCCTCAGCCCGCTGCCCGCCGAGAATGAACACGCCGTCGTCGTCACCAATGGCGATATCCCCCGGATTGACCCGCACCCCGGCCACCTCGATCGGTTGGTTGACCTCCCCTTGCTCGCCGATCCCCCGGGTGGTGTAGGCGCTGACGCCACGGCTGAACACCGGCAGGCGATGCTCGCGCAAGGCGGCGACATCGGTGACCGCGCCCTCCACCACCACCCCGGCCAGGCCCTTGATCAGCCCGGCCAGGGTGCGCAGCTCGCCCCAGCAGGCGCACTCCTGATCGCCCACACACTGGATCACCAGCACGTCCCCCGGTTCGCTGAGCAACAGCGCGTCGCGCAGGATGGCGCCATCCGGGGCGAAGACCTTGACCGTCACTACATTGCCGAGCATCCGCAGCCCGTCGAACAGCGGACGGATGCCGCGCAGGTAACCCTCGTCGCCAAAGTGGCCAATGGTCGAAGGCGCGATGCCACGGTAATGCCCGAGCAAGGCAGCGCTGGTGGGTGGTTGGCGCGGAGCGATCATCGGCATTTCCTCGGGCGCAGCAGCGGGCAGGTGGAGCAGTATTCGGCGGGCTCGGTGGCCTCGTAATAGAAGCAGCAGGTCCGGCGAAAGCGGATGCTCTTGCCCTCTTCCAACTGCGTCGGCGGCCGGCGGAAGTGCCGCAGCGGGTTGTAGTCCAGGCCGAACAGCTGCGGCGCGGCCTCGTGCAGCAGCCAGTCGAAGTCAGCTTCGTGGCGCAGGCGGATCAGCGGGTCCTCGACCTTGCTCATGCGTTTTTCGTACAGCGAATAGACCCGCACCGCGGTGTTTTCCCAGAGGATGCGCCGGGAAATGCCGCTGACCCGGTTGAAGGTCTGCCACAGCGGTGCCAGCAGTCCGGCGAATAGCGACTCGACAATGGAGGCGCGCCAGGCTTCGCGTTCGCCCGCGGCATAAACCTGGGGAGCCCGGTCCGGCATCGGCATCGAGGAAGTCCAGAGCCCGTCGTCGTGGCCGTACTCGATCACGCAATCGTCCAGGGACAGCAGCAGGCCCTGGTCGCACACCGACATGGCGTACAGGCAGGCGCCGGTGGCGAGGAAGGAAAAGCGCTTGGCCAGCAGCGAGGCGGTGATCCCTCGGGTCGGCGAACCTATCACTGGCCCCAACTGGTCGAGCAGCGCGATGCAGGTTTCATCGTCGAGCAAGGCCCGGGCACTGAGGGAGCGCTGCCGGTCGCGCTGGGCCATGGGTTTCAGCCGCAGCGCTCCGCTCAGCACGCTCCAGTCTGCCGGGTTGAAGGCGGCTTGCAGGTTCATTGCGGCAGTTCCCGGCCAAAGGGAATGCACAGCGGCGTGCCGAAAAATGGATCGGGGATGATCCGGCAATTGAGGTCGAACACCTGCTTGACCAATTCCTCGGTGAGGATCTCGGCCGGCCGGCCCTGGGCGAACGCGGTGCGTTGGTGCACCGCCACCATATGGTCGGCGTAGCGGCAGGCCAGGTTGAGGTCGTGCAGGACCATGACAATGGTCTTGTTCTCCTGGCGATTGAGCTCGCGCAAAAGGTCCAGCACCTCGATCTGGTGCGCCAGGTCGAGAAAGGTGGTGGGCTCGTCGAGCAGCACGATCTCGGTGTCCTGGGCCAGGGTCATGGCGATCCACACCCGCTGGCGCTGGCCGCCGGACAAGGCATCCACCGGCCGCTCCGCCAGGGCCTGCACCCCGGTCTGCAGCAGTGCGCGCTCGACCATGGCCTCATCCTGGGCCGACCATTGCTGCATCCAGTTCTGGTAGGGATAACGCCCCAGGGCCACCAGCTGGCGCACGGTGATGCCTTCGGGGGCGCTGGGCATCTGCGGCAGGATCGCCAGTTCCCGCGCCACCGCCGCGGTGGATTTGCACTGGATATCCTCACCATTGAGGATCACCGAGCCCTGCTGCGGCTTGAGCAGCCGTGCCAGGGATTTGAGCAGGGTGCTCTTGCCGCAGCCATTGCTGCCGATCAGCACCGACACCTGGCCCGCCGGCAGTTGCAGGTCCAGCCCGTCGATAATCACCTGGCGCTGATAGCCCAGGGTCAGTTGCTGGGTTGCCATCGAGGACATCGGGAATTCCTTAGTGCCGCTGGTTGATCAAAAGATAAAGAAAGAACGGCGTGCCCAGCACCGCGACAAAGATCCCCGCCGGCAGATCCAGGGGCAGGAACAGGGTGCGCCCGATCAGGTCGGCCAGCATCACCAGGTTGGCGCCGACCAGCGCCGCCATCACCGCCTGCCCGGCAAACCCCGGGGCCACCAGGCGCTTGGCGATATGCGGCGCGATCAACCCGACAAAGGCAATCGCCCCGCCCCAGGCCACCGCCGCCCCGGCCAGGGCCACGCTCACCAAGAGCAGGCCGGCGCGCAGCCACTGTACCCGCACACCGATGCCCTGGGCCAAGGCATCGTCCAGTTGTTGCACCCGCACCTGGCGCGCCAGCCACACCAGCAACGGCAGGATCGCCAGCAGCCAGCCGCCCAGGGCCCGCGGCTCCGGCCAGCTGGCGCCATAGACGCTGCCGGTGAGCCAGACATAGGCCGACAAGGTGGTGGTCAGCGGGCTGAACACCAGGACAAAGGTGGTCACCGCCGCCAGCAGCGCCGACACGCCGACGCCGATCAGCACCAGGCGCAGCGGCGAGGTGCCCTGCTTCCAGGCCAGCAGGTAAATGGCCAGGGCCGCCAATCCAGCGCCGAGCATCGCCGCCAGTGGCAAGAACTGCGGGCCCAGCAGCAGGGAAAAGAACGACAGGTACAGCACCGCCGCGGCACTGGCGCCACTGGTGATACCCAGCAGATCGGGGGACGCCAGCGGATTGCGGATGATGCTCTGCAAAATCAGGCCGGACACCGCCAGCGCCGCGCCGACCAGGGCCGCCAACAGCAGGCGCGGCAGGCGCAGTTGTTCGACGATAAACAGCAGGCGCTCGTCGCCGCCGTGCCACAGCAACTCCAGCACGGTCAGCGGCGACAGCTTGAGCTTGCCCAGGGACAAGGCACCGAGCATCACCAGCGCCGTCACCAGCAGCGCCAGCAACAGCCGCCACAGGGTCGCCAGGTCGATGCGCCGCGAGAAGCCGGCGGTGCGCAGGGTCAGGGTATTACTCATAACGACCTCCACGGCGCGCCAGGAAAATAAAGAACGGCGCGCCGAACAAGGCGGTCATCACCCCCACCGGCACCTCCTGCGGCAGGATCACCAGGCGTCCCAGGGTGTCGGCCAGCAGCAGGAGGATCGCCCCCAGCACCGCACAACCCGGCAGCAACCAGCGGTGGTCGATGGACAGGCTCTTGCGCACCATGTGCGGCACCAGCAGGCCAATGAAACCGATGCTGCCCGCCAGCGCCACCGCACTGCCCGCCAGGCAGATGATCAGCACGCTCATCAGCCAGCGGATCAAGCCGGTGCGCTGCCCGAGGCCGATGGCGATGGCTTCGCCGGCGTTGAGCACATTGACCTGCCCGGCCAGCAGCAAGGATCCCAGCAGGGTCAGCAAGACACCCACCAGCAGCGGCGCGGCCAGCGCCAGGTCACGCTCGGACAACGACCCGGCGAGCCAGAACAGCACGGTGTCCAACCCCTCCTCGTTGACCACCAGCAACGCCTGGCTGAAGGCGGAAAACAACGCGGTGATCGCCGCCCCCGCCAGGACGATGCGCAACGGGTTGAGGCTGCCCTGCCCGCGATTGCCGATCAGCCACACCAGGCTGCCGGCCAGCGCGGCGCCGATAAAGGCGCACCACAGCCACTGGCTCATGGACGACAAGGCAAACAGCGACGAGCAGAGGATGATCGCGAAGGTCGCCCCGGCGTTCACCCCGAACAACCCCGGCGACGCCAGCGGGTTGCGGGTCAGCGCCTGCATCAGCGCCCCCGCCACCGCCAGGCTCGCGCCCACGGCGACGGCCATCAGGGTGCGCGACAAGCGACTGTTGAAGATCAACTGCTGGCCGGCGCTCAGGCTGTCCGGCTGCAACAGGCCCTGGAGCAACTGCGAGGGTTCGATCCAGGTCGCCCCGGCCGCCAGGCTCAGGCCGGCGCAAAGCAGCAGGACGACAAACGCCAAGCCGAGTTTCAGGCCACGAGTCATGAAGGCGCCACCAGGCGGGCAATGTCATCGAGCATCAGGTTGGCCCCGAGGATCCCGCCGGAGAAACTCCAGGCGATGCCATCGACCCGCCACACCTGGCCCTGTTGTACGGCGTGCAGCTGTTGCCAGAACGGGTAATGCACCAGTTGCTCATAGTTGCGCTGTACCGCCGGGCTGTCCGCGCGCTGGAAAACGAAAAACAGGTCGGCATCGACCACGGGCAAGTTCTCCTTGCTGGTGAGTTTCAAATAGGTGCCCCGGGCTTCACGGGCGACCGGGCTCCAGGCGAAGCCCAGTTCGCTGAGCACCGAGCCGGCGAAACTGCCCGGCAGGAAACTGCGGATATGGTCCTCGCGCACGTCCAGCACCGATACCGTCAGCGGCCAGCGCCCGCCCATCTTCGCCTGCAACTGCTCGCGCAGTTTCGCCACCCGCTGCTGCCATTGCCCCAGCAGGCTGCTGGCCTGCTGTTGCCGGTTCAGGGCCGCGCCCATCAGCGCCAGGGTGCGCTTGAACTCGAAGACTTCCTCGAGCATCAGCACTCTGCCCATGCGTTCCAGCAGCGGCGCGATGCGCTGGTGGCGAAAGCGCGAGGCGACGATCACGTCCGGCTCCAGCAGCACGATATCCTCCAGGCTGGGCTGGGTTTCCAGGCCAACATGAGGGACATTCGCCAGCGCCGGGCGCAGGTAACGGAAGGTCGGCTTTTCGCTCGAGGACTCCACCACGCCGCAAGGCGTCACGCCCAGCGCCACGGCACTGTCGGTGGCGCCCTGGAACAGGGTGACCAGGCGCAGCGGTTCGGCGCGGGCGATCTGCGGCAATGCCAGCAAACCCAGGGACAGGCGCAACAGCGTGCGCCTGCAAGGATGGAGCACCGGATCAGGCATCGGCGGCCAGCCGCTGGAACGGGTTGACCACTTCGCCCTTGCCGAACGGCATGCTACCCGGGCCGCCGGCGCGTTCGATCATCGGCGTCAGCAGCAGCTTCTGCGGCCAGCGCGGCGCTTCGAACAGCTGGTGCTTGATCATCGCCCGCGCCTCGTCGTCGAAGTCGATGCTCTGCAGCAGCCCGTCCAATACCTGGCGCAAGGCGCTCCACAACTCGGTCGCCGGCAAGGCGTAGACCTGAGCCAGGGTGTCGATGATCGCCCGCACGTTGACCTGGATCGCCAGGGTCTGCAGCCAGAACAGCAGGTCCTCGGGACGCTGGTGGTAGAGGGTGTTGGCGTGGCCTTTCTTGATCCGGTACTCCGGGTCGGCCATGCCATTGCGCTCCAGCCACGGCACGAAGATCCGCAGCGAATCGTGGTCGCGCAGCAGCAGGCCCTGGGCCTGGCCGGCCTTCCACACCAGCACCGCGTTCTGCCCGTGCACCTCGCCGAGCATGCCGAGGCGGAACATCCGCAGGTTGACGTCGAAGAAGCGCTGGCACAGCTCGCTGAACAGGGTCAGCACCGAAGCCGCAGTCACTGGCAGTTGGCGGTACTGCATCCACTCATCGAAGAAGTGCCGGTTGCTGCCGGGCAATGGCGTGCCCAGGGCGGCCATTGGCAGCAGGCGGCAGTCCGGGTCGTCGAGCAAGGCTTGCGGGTAACCGCGGACCATCGCCGACAGGTGCCGCGGCGCCTCATCGAACAGGGTCGCCTGGGGCGGCATAAAGGCCCACCACTTGCTCTCGTCACACAGGTGCAGGCTCTGTTCCAGCACCGGGTCGAGGCGGCGCACCTGATGCAGCAAGGCCTCGCTGAGGCCGCCGTTGATCATCTTCACCGCCGGCAGGTAACGCGAGGCGCCCAGGGAATAGATGGCCATGGGCAGCTTCAGGTAGTCGGCGCTGGCGAAACAGGGGGTCATCGAACGCAGCGACGAGGTGGCGAACACCGTAGCTTCACTGAAGTCCAGGCGCTGGCAGTCGCCACGGGCGAAGGCATCGCCCAGTTGCGCCTGCAACACGTGCTCGAACTGCCACGGGTGCACCGGCAAGGCCACATGGCTGTCGCCGATGCCGCGCTCGCGCAGCTCGCCGGCCAACCGTACCTGCAAGGCTTCGGGCAACAGGTAGCGCGCCGGGTAGACCTGCTCCAGGTCCGCCACGCCCTCGCCGCATTGCAGCAGGCTCTTGTGCACCGCCACCCAGTTCAGCGCCACCGGCTGGGCGAACTCGGCCTGATACTGCTGGTATTCAGCCTGCAGCAAACCCTGCTTGGCCTTGGCCAGCGGGTGGTACGGGCGATCGCGCAGCGACGCCCACTGCTCCATGGTGCGCAAGAAGGTCGCGCCGTCCTGGGCCATCAGGCCCTGGTGGTCGACCCGGTGTTCCAGGGACAGGGCAGTCTGCCAGACGCTGATATGCAGCACTTCGAGGAACAGCGTCAGGCCCTTTTCGTTGTCCTGGAAACGCGGGCCCATGCCGGTGAACACCCGGCGCATGAAGTCCACCGGGCCCAGCGCGGTCCAGCGCTGCTCCTGGCGGGCCAAAACCTGCGTGCCCGGGACCTTTTCCCACTGCTGGGTGATGCCCGGGCGCAGGGCAATGCTGATAAAGCGCTGTTCCTGGGCGTCGCAGCACCATTCCCAGATTCGCTGCCGGGCATCCATGCCTTCAAGGGTTGGGGCTTCGAGGGCCGGGGCTTCAGGATGGGCCTGGCGCCATTGGCTGGCCGTCAGCAGCGGCAAGGGTTCGCGGCCAAAGAAATCTTCGGCCAGCAGGCAATCGATCAGGTCCTGCATCACCAGTTCGGCGGCCATGGTTGTGAAGTTCATCGGATTATTTTCCTTCTAGAGAAAGGGTGGCCAACCTGGCCTGGAGAGCACGAAAGGCAATGCCGCGTTCGTCGCCGAGGACAAAGGCCCGGACTCCGCGCTCGCGCCAGCGGCCCAGGTCTCCCGACTGTCGGGGAATGGCGCAGTACGGCACGCCGGCATGGTCCGCCGCCTGCCAGGCATCGAGCAGGGCCTGCTGGACCTGCGGCTGGTCGATCTGCCAGGGCATGCCCAGGGATTGCGAGAGGTCGGCCGCGCCTTCGAGGATCATGTCCAGGCCCGGCACCGCGGCGATCTGCGCGGCGTTGCGCACGCCGGCGGCGCTTTCGATCATCGCCACCAGCATGATCTGTTCATTGGCCTGCTCCACGTACTGCGCCAGGCTGTGCTTGCCGAAACTGCCGGGGCGCCCGGCGTTGAGGCTGCGCTGGCCCAGCGGGTGGTATTTGCAGGCGGCAATCGCCGCCTGCAACTGTTCGGCGGATTCGATCATCGGCAGCACTATGCCCTGGGCGCCGCCGTCGAGCAGGCGCAGCAGGGTCTTGGGGTTGAGGTCGGCGACCCGCACCAGCGGCGTCAGCTCGTAGGCCTCTGCCGTGCGGATCATGTGCTCGACGGTTTCCGGATTGATCAGCACGTGCTCCATGTCGATGATCACGAAGTCGAACCCGGCCTCGGCGATCAGTTCGATGGCCGCCGGCGCCGGGATCGAGCTGATCAGCCCGTACACCGCCTGCCCGGCCGCCAGTTTGCGTTTCAGCAGGTTGCTTCTCAGCATGCTTGCGGCCTGTAGGCATGGAGTGGATTGGGCACCGACTTGAAGCGCCGCTCGCCGTCGCCCAGCAGGCGGCGCTTGGTCAGCTCTTCCACCTCGTAGCTCGGCGCGAACACGTCGAACAGGCCGAAACGGTCGCGGTGCTGGGGATGGGCATTCTGGTAGTCGAGAATCACCTCGGCGGTCATCTGCCAGAACTGGCCTTCGTCCAGCTGGTAGTGCTGGCGCAGGAAGATCGCCATCTCCGCCAGGCAGATGAAGAAGAAACAGTCGCAGGAGAAATCGCGCACCGCGTTGACGTCATCGGTGAGGATGAAGGAATTGCGGTTGAGCTTGGCGTGGCTGGCCGGCAGCGGCACCAGCTCCGGGCACAGCTCGGGGCGCGCCAGGTGCGCCGGCGAGTAACGCACGCCGTCGTGGAAGTCCTTGAGGGCGATGCGCTGCGGCCAGCCCTGCTTGACGATCAGCACGATGTTCTGGCCGTGGGACTCCATGCCGATGCCTTCGGCGTAGAGCATGTGGATGATCGGCGGCACCGTCACCTGCAACAGTTGGCGGGTCCAGGCCTGCAGGCCGTACTGGCGGATCCAGGCGTCGATGAAGGGCAGCTGCGGCCCGCTGGCGTAGCGGTTCTCCACATGGCTCAGGCCGTTGAACGGCACGGCCTGCTCGTCCGCCTTCAGGTAGTGGTGGATGCTTTCGCGCCAGATCGCCCCCAGGGTGCCGTAGGCCTGGGGCCCGCGGGATTGTGGCAGGTGCTGGTAGTCGAAGCTGACCCCGGCCACTTCGCCGAGAATCACGAAATCCAGCTGGCGCGCGGTGCTGTCGCTGGCGATCAGCTGTTGCAGCCAGTCGGTGATGATCGGCCCGTTCATCACCGTGTGCCGGGCCAGGATGCGTGTGCTGGAAGTGTTGGTCATGCTCATGGCCAGCTTGACGTAGGGCCGCTCCTTGGCCGTGGCGTTGGCCAGGGTGCGGATCGACTGTTGGGCTTTGTACTGGTCGTCCGAGGTGCCGAGGTAGATCAGCTCGCCACTGAGCAGCTCCGGGTAGAAGGTCGAGACAATCAGGTTTTCCCACTGCCACGGGTGCACCGGCAGCAGCTGGTAGTCGTCCAGCGCCCTGCCCTGGCTGGCCAGCTGTTGCTCGACCTGTTGCCAGCGCTCGGCGCCCAGCTCCTGCCGGATAAAGGCTGGGAAATCGAGTTTTTGCGAATGGTTGAGCGAGGCCCGGTTGCGCGCCACCGCCAGCCAGACCACGGCGATCGGCGTGGCGAACTCCGGGCCGTAGGCCTGGTTGTCGGCCAGGGAAAAACCGATGCGCGACTTGTAGCACGGGTGATAGCTGTGGGCGTCCATGAAGTGCTGCTCCAGGGCGTCCACGTCCAGCTGGTGGGCCGGCTTTTCGGCCTGGTAACCCTGGCTGCGGGCTTGCAGGTCCTTGAGCTGGGTCTGCTCCAGTTCCTGGATGAAGCGCCCCAGGTGCGGGCTGTCCTGGTAGTCGCCGAGCAGTTCGGCCAGGGCCTGGTGCAGGTCCGGCACGCTGCGCTGGCCGCGGCTGTCGAGGCGCTCCAGGCTGGCGGAATCGAGGCGGATCAAATCGAAGCTGGCACTGAGCAGGCCATTGCAGTGGTATTCCACCCGCTCCTGCCGGCCATCGACGCCGAGCACTACAAAACGCCGCTGGCCACCTTCCAGCGGCTGGCTGTCGAACGGCAGCACGCCTTCATACAGCAGGGTCTGCAACAGCTGGCCGACCACCCGCTGCTGCACTTTTTCGTCGATACGCCCATCCACCGCGGCCAGCCAGGCGCCGGGGCCGGAATGCTGGCTTGAGGTTGTCGAGATTGCAGTCGCCATGTTCATACCTTGTGCAAAGAAGGGTTAACGGTGTTCGAGGGCGCCGGGCACTGCCTCGGCGGTCTCGTCGGAAAGGGGAAAACGCCAGGCACAGGGCAGTGCCAGCAGGATCAGCAGGCCGGTGACCACGAACACTTCACTAATGGCTCCGGACATGTTCGCCTGGGCCTGCACGCCGCCGTCGACCAGACGGAACTCCAGCCACAGCGAGGCGATGACAATCGCCAGGGACGACACCAGGCGCCGCGAGATGTTGTTCATCGCCGCGCCTTGGGTGACCATCGGCTCGGGCAAGGCATTCAGCCCGGCGGTGGTCACCGGCATATAGGACAGGCCCAGCCCGGCGCCGCGCAGCATCATCAGCACGAACACCAGGCCGATCGCCGCATCGGCCCGGAGCAGGCCCAGGGCCAGAGTCGACAGGCCGGTCAGCAGCAGGCCGATCGACACCACCAGCCGCGGCCCGTGACGATCCAGGGCGCTGCCGCCCATGCGCCCGAACAGGCTGGCGAATACCGCGGTGCACAGCAGCGCCAGGCCGGTCCAGATGGCGCTGTAGCCGAGCACCGTCTGCACCAGCAACGGCAGCAGCACCAGGCACTCGAACATGCCCACCGACTGCACCACGGCGATGATCACGCTCAGGCGATAACCGCGCAGGGCGAAGATCCGCAGGTTGAGCAGCGGCGCCTCGCGGCGCAGCTCCAGGCGGACAAAGGCCACCAGGCACAGCACCGCCACCAGCAGCATGCCCAGATTCAGTGGATCTACCAGCCCAGCGGCATGGTGCAAGCGGCTGATGGCGATCATCAGCAGGCCGATGCCCGTGGCGATCAGCAGGTAGCCGGCCAGGTCGAACGGCTTGCGCTCGGCCGGCTCGGCAGCCGGCAGTACCGCAAGGCCCATCAGCAGCGCGACGGCACCAATCGGCACGTTCATCAAAAACAGCGAACGCCAGCTGAACCACTCCAGCAGCAGGCTGCCGCACAGCGGGCCCACCGCCGGCGCGAGCATCACTGCCGCGCCCCACAGGCCAGTGACCCGACCGCGCTCGTCCTTGGCGTACACCGAGAAGATGATCGCCAGGGACAGCGGAATCATCAGCCCGCTGGCGATCCCCTGCACCACCCGCGCGGTGATCACCAGGGCAATCGAATCGGCCAAGGCACCGAGCAGCGAGCCACCGATGAACAGCGCCACGCCCCACAGGTACAGGCGTCGCCGGCCCAGGCGCTGGCTGAGGAAACTGGTGAGCGGCATGGTCATGCCCATGCTGGTCATGAAGGCCGCAACTATCCAGGTGGCCATCAGCGGGCCGATGGCGAAGGCTTCCATGAACGCCGGCAGCGCCGGGTTCAGTGAGCTGTTGTTGAGGCTGACAGTCATGGTGCCAAGCAGCACGTTGACCACCACCCAACTGCGCGGTGCCTTGAAACTCACAGACCGGCTCCTTCGAGCAATTCACCCTGGCGCAGGAAGTGCTGCGCCGGCCGTGGGTGACAGAGGAAATCGGCGTGGGAAATGTTGTAGCCATAGGCCCCGGCCATGGGCAGCACCAGCAGGTCGCCGACGCTGACGCCCTTGAGCGGTTGGGCCCGGCTCAGCACATCCTTGGGCGTGCACAGCTGACCGACCACGGTCCAGGCCTGCTCCGCGGTGTGCGCCGGCTGTGGGGTGCGCGGCAGGTGAATCAGCGGGTGGTTATGGCTCTGCGCCGCGGGCAGGCGGAACTGGTGGGTGCCGCCACGGCACACCAGGAAGTGCTCGCCATGGCTGGTCTTGGTGTCCAGCACCTCGATCACGTAGTAACCGCAGAAGGCGCTGATAAAACGCCCAGGCTCGAAGCGCAGGATCGGCGCCTGATCGCCCTGCCCCGCCAGCCGGCGTTCCAGGTAGCGGCACAGGCGCTGCCAGTCGAACTGCTGGCCACTGAGGTAATCGACGCCGATGCCGCCGCCGACATTCAGGTGGGTCAGCTGCTCGGGGTGCGCCGCCAGGGCCTTCCACAGCGGCCAGCGTTGCAGATAGAAATCCAGCAACTGCTCATGGCGCTCCACCGACTGCTGGTGGGACATGGCATGCACATGGAACCCCTTGAGGCACAGATGGCTGGCCCGGTCGACCCGCTGCACGGCCTCGGCCAGTTCCGCCTCGTCGATACCGAACGGCGTGGCGGTGCCGGCCATGGCCAGCCGGCTCGACTGGTTCTGCGGCAACTGCGGGTTGATGCGGATGAATACCGCTTGCACCCGCCCGGCTTCCGCGGCCAGGCGTTGCAGGCGCTCGATCTCGTTGAGGCTTTCCAGGTGCACGGCTTCCACCTGATGGGCCAGGGCCGCGCGCAGGTCGGAATCGAGCTTGCCGGGGCCGGAAAACACATAGGGCTTGCGGGTCGGACAGGCCACCACCCGCTCGATCTCACCGCCCGAGGAAATCTCGAAACCGCTGACCAGCGGAGCCAGCGCCGCCAGCACCGGCGCTTCGCTGTTGGCCTTGATCGCGTAATACAGCTCGACCCCGGCCGGCAACGCTGCCATCACCTGGCGCACATGAGCCTGCAAGGCGTCCAGATCGTAGATAAAGGCCGCCAGCGGGTCGGCACTGCCGGCCCGGGCCTGGTCGATGGCGCGCAGGACCGCCTGGGACAACTCAGCCATAACGGGCCTCCTCGCTCCATGGCGAACTCAGATTGACGTAGCCGGCCTGACGGTCGGCCTTGGCGGCCAGGCGCACCTTGAGGTTGGTCTTGCAGGCGATCGGCTGGCCGGCGATCAGCGCGTCCAGTTCCGGCGCCGGGCGTACCAGCTCGTCACGGATGCGCCGCAACTGCTGCTCGACCCGTTGCCACATCAGCGGCGCCAGGTGCGGGCGCTCCCAGCTCAGGGCCAGCACCGCTTCCGACAGGTTGTTGATCAGCAGGCAGTAGGTAATGCGGCTCCAGCCCTGCTCGCGGGAATACAGCAACGACTGGCGCACCCGCGGGTGCAGGCCGACCTCGATCTGCGCCATGCCCAGTTCGTCGGTGAGCTTGACCCCCTCGAAGTCCCGCAGCAGCAGCTGTTGCGGCTGGCCCTGGTCGTGGATCAGCACGCTGTTCTGCAGGTGCGGCTCCATCACCACGCCGTGGTTGAAGAACAGCGCCAGCACCGGGCGCAGCAGCAGCGCCTGGTACTGGTCGAACCAGTCCACCAGCTGTTCGTCCGCCAGTTCGCTGGCGTTGAAGCCTTGCAGGAAGTCATGCACCAGTGGCCGCGAATGGATGTCGCGGGCAAACAGGGTGCCGGCCATCACGCTGCGCTCGGCGCCGGCGCTGCGGCAGAAGTTTTCCCGCAGGATCGCCCCGGTCTGTTCGCGGAACCAATGGGCATCGGCTTCGCTGGCCTGCAACGGAGCCCAGCTCATGGAGCCCGGCTCGGCCACCGCCGACAGCCCGCCGAGGGTGTCGGCCTGGGTCCGCTGCAGGCGCTGGAACAGCTGGTCGATGATCAGCGTGCTTTCCAGCTCGTACCAGGCGTTCTTGCGCACGCAATTGGTGATGCGCACGTTCAGCGAGCCCTTGATGAAAAAGTCGTGGTCCTCGATGTACCAGGTGCGCATCGACGCCGTCGGGCTGGCGAGCGGCCCAGTCGGCCCGTGGTCGACCACCTCGCCCAGCTCCAGCAGGCGCTGCACCCGGCGGTCCTGCATGAACAGCTCGGCCTGCACCGGGTGCATGCAGATCATCGCGTGCCCCGGGCGCGCCCGGCCCTGGTCGGCGAAACCGGCCATGACCTGCTCCTCGCTGAGGCCGCTGGCGGTCACCCGTAGGCCCTGGCGCGGCACTTCGAACAGGTGCAGCGCGGTCTCGGCCTGGAACTCCGGGGCGTAGGTTTCCTGGGCCAGGTGCGCCGGCCACAGCCGGGCCTTGGGCGCCGGGTGGTTGGGGTGGCCAAACCACAGGCCCTGCTCGCTGGCCAGGTAGCCGCTCAGTGGCGCCGGGCCCTGGCCGTCCATGTTGTGGGCGACGATGGCGGCGGTCAGCAGCTGGCTTTGCAGCACCTGGTCCAGCAGCTCGTCGTTGCTGGCCCGGGTCATGTGTTCGCAGGCGCCGAGCAATTGCTCGACGAACTCGGCGAAGGCCAGGCAACGCCAGGTCTCGCCCTCGCGCCGGGCGTACACGTCCGACAGGTAACGATGGCTGCCCAGGTGGTCGCGGCGATCGACCATGACGAAGAACTGCTGCTGGTTGGGCAGGTCGATGGTCAGCGGGATGCCCTTCCATTCCAGGCCATCCAGGTAACTGCCGGGCGCAATGCCCTGCATCTGTGCCGGCCAGCTGTAACTGAGGCAGTTTTCCGGCAAGGCGAACTCTTTGATCAGGCAATTGAGCAAGGCGCGCGTGGTCGCCAGCTCACTGACCATCTTCGATAAAACATGCTTTGATAAAGCATCGCGATCTGAATAATTCATAGGTGCTCCACAGTAGCCCGTGCGGTCACTGGCTGCGTAATGTCGCGGCAAATAGTTAGTTGCTCTTCGGCCACACTGAAAGGCCGACAGATACCCGTCGGACGAAATCGTCCGTTTGCACTTTCAAATAAAAAATTTTCATCTGACAGTTTTTCTATCAGGAACTTAAAGTGTGAAAAACGACACACTTTTATCGAATCCGGTTAATCCCCGGAACCGCACTTCAAGAACGGGTCTGCAATAAAGCGTCCGCCACCGCGCGGGTAAACCGCTGGATAACTTGCTGGCACTGTTCATCGTCGATGACCAGCGGCGGCAACAGGCGAATCACGTTGCCCCGGCGTCCGCCGCGCTCCAACAGCAGGCCCTGTTTGAAGCAGTGCTGCTGGATAGCCACGGCCAGGCTCGGGTCCGACGGGAAATGCCCATGGCGGTCGGCCGGCTGGCGCTCGTCGACGATCTCGATGCCCAGCATCAGGCCGCGTCCGCGCACCTGGCCCAGGGCCGGATAGCTCTGCTGCAAGGCTGTCAGTTGCTCCTTGAGCCACTGCCCGCGGCGCTCGGCCAGGGCCGCGATGTTCTGCTCGCGCAGCACCTGCAGGGTCGCCAGGCCCGCGGCCATGGCCATCTGGTTGCCGCGGAAGGTGCCGGCGTGGTTGCCCGGTTCCCAGGCATCGAACTCGCGCTTGATGCCCAGCACCGCCATCGGCAGGCCACCGCCCACCGCCTTGGACATGACGATCATGTCCGGCTCGATGCCGGCGTGCTCGAAGGCGAACATCTTGCCGGTGCGGGCAAAACCGGCCTGCACTTCGTCGAGGATCAGCACGATGCCGTGCTTGCGGGTCACTTCGCGGATCGCTTGCAGCCAGCTGGCCGGCGCGCAGTTGACCCCGCCCTCGCCCTGCACCGCTTCGAGAATCACCGCCGCCGGCAAGGACACGCCGCTTTCCACGTCTTCGATGAACTGGGTGAAGTAGTGGGTCAGCGCCTCGACCCCGGCCTCCCCGCCGATACCCAGGGGGCAGCGGTATTCGTGGGGGTACGGCATGAACTGCACCCCCGGCATCAGGCCGGCGATGGCGTTCTTCGGCGCGGTATTGCCGGTCAGCGCCAGGGCGCCGTGGGTCATGCCGTGGTAGGCCCCGGAGAAGCTGATGACGTTGTGCCGCCCGGTGTGGGTCTTGGCCAGCTTCAGCGCCGCTTCCACCGCGTCCGCCCCGGACGGCCCGCAAAATTGCAGGCAGTAGTCGCGCCCCTGGCCCGGCAACAGGCTGAGCAGGGTTTCGCTGAAGGCGTCCTTGACCACTGTGGTCAGGTCCAGGGTGTGCATGGGCATGCCCGAGGCCAGAAAGCTGTCGAGGCTGGCCATGATCGCCGGGTGGTTGTGCCCCAGGGCCAGGGTGCCGGCGCCGGCCAGGCAGTCCAGGTAGGTCTTGCCTTCGACGTCGGTGACCCAGACCCCATGCGCCTTGGCGATGGCCAGCGGCAACTTGCGCGGATAACTGCGCACATTGGATTCGAACTTGCCTTGTCTGGCCAGATAGTCGGCATTGGTCTTTTGCAGAGGACTAGTGCGCAATATGCCATCATTCAACATCTGTTCACCCTCGTTAAATTCGACATGCAAATTATTATCATTAATAAAAAGGCGCAACTGCTTATTCGAACTTATTTGGAATATTTACATAGCGCTTTCGGATATAAGTTAACTATCGCGCGCACGCCAATAGCCAAGTTGATAAACCTGGAAAAAGTCATTAATGATGCCATGAGTTCGCCATGTTATTGCCATCTTTCTGACAACTTTGTTAGTTGCCATTAAATGGCCAATACCTCATTCAAGAGGCGGGCAAGTTCATCATGTAATAACGGGCATACATCCTTCCTCGACCGGGAACCGGTCATGGTCGATCAACAAAGCGGCGCGCCCTTCCCTGTGGCGCTTCGCATCGTTTTCTCAGAAACCCAGGGTTGCCGAGAGCAACAGGGTCCGCGGCGTCGCCAGGGTCAACCCCGGCTCGCTGTCGTCCGAGGCCCCGGCCGAACTCCAGTAACGCTTGTCCAGCACGTTTTCGACATTGGCGCGCAAGGTGATGTCCTTGTCGTCGAGCTTGAATGCGTAGCGCGCACCCAGGTCGAAACGCTCCCAGGAGTCGATTTCCTTGCTGTTGGCCTGGTCCAGGTACTGCGAGCTGGAATAGATGCCGCGCGCGGTCAGGGTCAGGCCCTGGACCTTCGGCACATCCCATTCGGCACCCAGGTTGACGTTGTACTTCGGCGTGGCCGGCGCCCGGTTGCCGTCGAAGGTGCCATTGGTGGTGTCCTTCAGTTCGCTGTCGATGTACATCACCCCGCCCAGCAGGCGGAAGCCCTTGAGCGGCTCGCCGAACACGCTCAACTCGACGCCGTCGTTCTGGCGCTTGCCGTTCGGGCCGAAGACCCGGGTGGTGGCGTTGGTCTCGTAGGCCGGCTGCTTGATGCGGAACACCGCGGCGGTCAGGGCGAACGCCCCGGCGTCGTACTTGGCGCCGGCCTCGACCTGGCGGCTGATGAACGGTGGGAAGATTTCGTCTTCGTTGATCGAGGTCGACGGCGCGATCTTGCCCTGGCTCAGGCCTTCCATGTAGTTGACGTACAGCGACAACTGATCGGTGGCCTTGAACAGCAGGCCACCCGAAGGCGAGACCTTTTCCTCGTCGTAGGCGGTGTCGCCCTTGATGCCGTCGCTCCAGTCGTCGACCTTGACCCGCTGCCAGCGTGCGCCGAGGGTCAGCAGCAGGCGGTCATCGAAGAAGCCCAGGGTGTCGGACAGCGCCACGCCGCTGAAGCGGTTCTCGGTGTAGACCTTGGGGTCGAAGCGCGTCGGCCGCGACGGGGTCGGCGTCGGCCGCGGGTTGTAGAGGTTGCTCGGGGACGCGGCATAACGCGCGCCGCCGTTTTCGAAATCCATGTAGAAGTAGCTGGCCGCCAGGTTGACCTCATGGCTCACCGGGCCGGTGTGGAACCAGCTGCGCACGCCCGCCGTGGTGGTGCGCACGTTTTCGTCGCGGGTGAAGTCGCGGGGCTGGACGCTGAAGTCGCCGGCGTCGTTGGTGATCGACACCGCATGACGGAGGAAGTCGTGGTTGCTTTTGCGCGCACCGACGCCGCCGTACAGCATGATCGAGTCGTTGACGTCGTATTCGGCATTCACCGTGCCGAAGGTGTCCTTGGTCCGTGCCTTGCTCCAGGACTGCGCATAGTTGTGCCGCACATCGTCGGCGTCCGGCACCTTGGCGTTGGCACCGATCTGCACCCGCTCCTGGGGCGCGTCGGTATCGCGCTCGGTGTGGCCGATGTCCGTCGACAGGCGCAGGCGCTCGCCACGGAAATCCAGGCCCAGCACCGCCATCTCGCGGTCGACGCTCTGGTGATCCCACTTGGTGTCGCCGGACTGCTTGACCGCGTTCAGGCGCACACCGAACTTGTTGTCCTCGCCGAACCGGCGGCCGATGTCCACCGCGCCGCCGACCTGGCTGTCGGAGGCGTAGCTGCCGGTGAATTCAGTGATCGGCTTGTCGGTGGCGCGCTTGGGCACCACGTTGATCCCGCCGCCGACGCTGCCCCGCGGCGAGATGCCGTTGATCAGCTGGGTCGGGCCCTTGAGGATGTCCACCCGGTCGGCCATTTCCATGTCGATGGTGTAGGTCGGCAGCACGCCGTACAGGCCGTTGTAGGCGACATCGCTGTTGAACAGGCTGAAGCCGCGGATGGTGAACTGCTCGTAGCGTCCGCCCGCCGGGTTGGTGGCGCGCACCGAAGGGTCGCTGGCGATCAGGTCGCCGAGGGTCCGCGCCTGCTGGTTCTTCACCACCTCGCTGGTATAGGTGGTCATGCTGAACGGCGTTTCCATGAAGTCCTTCGAGCCCAGCAGGCCCTGGGAGCCACGGCGCGCCACCTGGCCGCCGGCGAAGACGTCGCTGTCGGTCGCGCCGCTGGCGCCGAGAATCGAGGTCGGCGCCAGTTGCAGGCTGCTGCCTTGTGGCGCCGGGGTCAGGATATAAGCCTGTTCACCCACCGGTTGCAGTTGCAGGCCGGAACCCTGCAGCAAGCGGGCAAAGCCCTCTTCCACCCCGTACTCGCCGGACAGGCCGCTGCTGTTGCGACCGCTGACCAGCTGCGGGTCCACCGACAGGTTGACCCCCGCCAGGCCGGCGAAACGGGTCAGCGCGGCGCTCAGCGGGCCGGCCGGCACCTGATAGCTGCGCCGCGCGGCGTCGGCCGCCCAGCTGGCCTGGATAAGCAACGGACTGGAACTCAGGGTCAGCATGAGGCCCAAATGCAACAACGGACGCAGGCCCGGCGAAACCGGGCGCAAACGGAAAGGCAATACTGCGGGCATGGGAGGAAGCTCTCGTTTTTTGTTCACTTACCTGGAATGACCGGCGAGGCGAAAAAAAGGGACAGGCTTCAGCCAATATTTTTTGGCGGGGTGTTTTTCGGCTGGTTTTTCTGCGGGATCAGCGTCACCCAGTAGCGGGTGCGCGAATGCACTTGCAGCGGCAGGCTGGCGGCCAGCAGCGACAGCACGCGGTCGGTGTTGTCGAGACGGAAGCTGCCGGTGACGCGCAGGGCTTCCAGTTCCGGCTCCCAGCGCAGCAGGCCCGGACGATAACGGCTCAGCTCGCGCAGGAAATCCCCCAGCGGCTGGTTCTGCGCCATCAGCACGCCGTCGCGCCAGCCCGGCAGCTGTGCGTCGAAGGCGTCGATCTGGCCGGCGCCCTCCGCGCGCAGCCGGACCCGCTGGCCTTCGCGCAACTCCAGTTGCGGCCCGAACAAGGGTTGCAACTGCACCGAGCCGCTGACCACCGACACCCGGCAATCGTGCTCGTTGAGGCGTACGCAGACTTCGCTGCGGCTGACGATGATGCGGCCATAACGCGCCTGAATGGTCAGCGGCGCGCTGCCGGATACCTTGAGCGCCATCTCGCCGCGCACCAGGGTCACCTGCCGGGCGCCGAGGTCGACGTTGACTGCGCTGGCGGTGTTCAACTGCAAGGAGCTGCCATCGGCCAGGGGCACTGTGCGGTGTTCACCGGTGCTGGTCTGCAGGTCGGCGCGCCATACGTCCAGCGGTAGCTGGCGTGTCAGCAGCCAGGCGGTCGGCACCAGTGCGGCGACGCCGAGGGCGCGCTTGAGTACCGCGCGCCGCGACGGCTCGGGACGATCCAGGGTGGCCAGCGCCAGGGCCGACGGCAGCGCGGAGAAACGCTGGCGCAGCTGCTGCGCCTTCTGCCAGGCGCTTTCGTGACGGCTGTTGCTGTTGCGCCAGTGCTGCAGGCGGGCGTGATCGTCGGCGTTGGCCGCGCCGGATTCCAGCAGCGCCAGCCACTGGGCCGCCGCGCGGGCCACTTCGCGGGTTTCGCTGGACGGCGCCGAGCGCATCACAGCTCCACCAGCAGGCAGTGTTCGTAGGCCTGGGCCATGTAGCGCTTGACGGTGCGTTCCGACACGTCGAGGCGTTCGGCGATCTCGCGGTAGCCCAGCCCTTCCAGCTGGCTCCAGAGAAACGCCCGGCGCACCAGCGGCGGCAGGCCGTCGAGCAGTTCGTCGAGGGCTTGCAGGGTTTCCAGCAGCACCCAGCGCTGTTCCGGGGACGGCACGCTGTCTTCGGGCAGGCTGGCCAGCGCGTCCAGGTAGGCCTGTTCGAGTTTGCGCCGGGTATAGAAGTTGCTCAGCAGGCGCTTGCCCACGGTCACCAGGTAGGCCCGCGGCTCGCGCAGGTCGACCAGCTGCTGGGAGCTGGTCAGCACGCGCAGGAAGGTGTCCTGGCTCAGGTCCGCCGCATCCCAGGCGTTGCCCATGCGCTGGCGCAACCAGCTCTCGAGCCAGCTTCGATGATCGCGGTACAGGGCATGTAGGCTTTGCTCCGGTGGCGTCGCTGCTTCAATCATGTCAAGAGCCCTGCGCGAAGGATTATTCAAATGAGACTGATTCTAATTAATATTCATGAGGCAAACCAAGTCCTTTCGTGTGATTCGCTTGTAGTTTTCGTCTGACGGGGAAAATCGGCGGGCGCCCTGGGACCATGGTCCCAGGGCTATGAAGCGCTCCAGGCGCCAGGCCTGGTGGGGAGCTGAAACAGTGCCCGGCCCCTTGCGGGCCGGGCACTAGTGCGCGGTTACACGCCCATCAACGGGTCGCTGATGCTATGGGCCCCGGTCTCCAGGCGCCCGGCCAGGCGTCGCAGCCAGCCGCCCTCGGCGCGCACAGTCAGGTCGTACCAGCCGCCGCTGGCCTGGCAGGCGAACATCTGGTGGATCTCGCTTCGCCCGGGCACGTCGAAACGCCATGGCCCCTGATGGGTGTAGGGGCAACGGTCGATGGTGATCGACACCGGCTCCTTGCTCGGGTTGCTCAGGGTCAGTTGCAGGTTGTTGCCGCGGCTGAACATCGACACCTCGGGCTGACGCAGCAGCAGGTTGCCGTGGAAGCTGCGGTGGAAACCGTTAGGCCCCAGCAGCCACAGCTTGTAGTGCCCGGCGGTCTGCCAGCTGTCCTTGAGCTGCTTGCCCGCCTCCACCGTATAACGACGGGGAATGTCCAGCAGGTGCAGGCGATCGTAGACATGGAACACCGCGCCCTGCTCGCCACTGTTCTGCAGGCTCAGGGTCAGGCTCAACGCCTTGCGCTTGGCCTTGGCCTCGACATTCAGCCGATACGGCAAGGCCCGCGACGGCCGAGCCACGCGCTGCTGCTGCGGCAATTGCTGGCGGCTGGGGTCCGGCAGCGGCACCTGGGCCAGTTGTTCCTGGCGCTGGCGCAGCAGGTCCGCGGCCTGGCGGGTGGTGGTGTGCAGCGGCGGGAGGATTTCGCTGTTGGGATTGACGAAGTTGAAGGCCGAGGTCAGGTCGCCGCACACCGCGCGGCGCCAGGCGCTGATGTTCGGCTCGCGCACGCCGAAGCGCTTCTCGAGAAATTGCAGGACCGAGGTATGGTCGAACGCCTGGGAGTTGACCCAGCCGCCACGGCTCCACGGCGACAGCACCAGCATCGGCACCCGTGGGCCCGGGCCGTAGATGCCGCCGTCCGGACGCGGTTGCTGGGTGGTCCCCGGTGGCGCCGGGTGGGTGAACACTTCACTGTCGAAATCCACCGTGGACTTGCCGGCGAAGCTGCCGTCCAGGCGTCGTGAAGGCGCCGAGGGCGACGGCACATGGTCGAAGAAACCGTCGTTCTCGTCGTAGTTGACCAGCAGCACGGTCTTGCTCCAGACCTCGGGGTTGTCGGTCAGCGCCTTGAGGATTTCCTGGGTGAACCAGCCGCCCTGCACCGGGCTCGACGGCCCCGGGTGCTCGGAATAGGTGGCCGGCGCGACGATCCAGCTGACCTTGGGCAGCTTGCCCTGCTGCACGTCGTTGCGAAACCCCGCGATCATGCCTTCCAGATCACTGCCGCTGCGGGCCGGCAAGGTGTTGCCATTGCCCTTGTACAGCGGCACCCGGGCATTCAGCGCGTCGCTGTAAGGCACGAAGGCGGTGAAATCTTCCGGCGGCTGCGCCGGGTTGCCGGCCGCCACGCTGGCGCGGCGGTACTGGCGGAAACCGGCCAGGGGGTTGTCGCCGAAGTTGTCCGGCAGGTACTGGTAGATCTTCCAGCTGACGCCCCGCTCTTCCAGGCGCTCGGGGTAGGTTTTCCAGGTGTAGCCGACGTCCACCGCGCCCGGGCCGTCCCATTCGTTGACCACCGCCGCCACGTTGGCGCCGGTCGGGCCGTTGGTGCCGGTCCAGTGGAACAGGCGGTTGGGGTTGGTCCCGGCGTGCACCGAACAGTGGTAGGCATCGCACAGGGTGAAGGTGTTGGCCAGGGCGAACTGGAACGGCAGCTCCTGCTCGCGGTAGTAGCCCATGGAGGTGTTGGTCTTGAAGGTCGGCCAGGCGCTCATGCGCCCGCTGCCCCAGGCCGCGTGCTCGTCGATCCACGAATGCGGCGTGCCGTTGACCCGCTGCGCGTTGCCCCGCGAGCTGTCCAGGTGATACGGCAGCACCACTCGCCCGACGCCCTGCTGCTCCCACACCGAACGCTTGCCGGGCAGTGGAATGGTGAAGCGGTCGCTGAAACCGCGCACCCCGGGCAAGGTGCCGAAGTAGTGGTCGAAGGAGCGGTTTTCCTGCATCAGGATCACCACGTGCTCGACGTCGCGGATGGTGCCGGTGCGGTTGTTGGCGGGGATCGCCAGGGCCTGGCGGATGGAGTCTGGCAGTAAGGTAAAGGCCGATCCGATGGCGGCGGCCTGCATGAGCTTCCTGCGAGTGAGAGTAGGCATACGCGGTTGAATTCCTTGAAGTTACAGGGCGGGAAATAGCGACCCACGCAAAGTAGTGACCTCAAGTAACAAGCAAGTTACACGGCGGTTGCAGGCCGGGGTCAAGGCATTCATTGATCCTGATACAGCCGCATTAACTCTCTAAGCCGATGATTTTTAATTACATTTCTAAATAAAGAATATTTCGTGAACTTCATCCAGAGTTGCTCCTTGTATTCGGAAAAATCTGACGGCGTTCTGCTTTAATCCTATTTGCACAATGCCACTACTTCAGTTTGCAAGGAGCAATCATGGACTCGACCCAGCATTACGAGGGGGAAAGGAAGCGCATCGAGAACCGCCGCACTGCATTGGGTCTCAAATACCTTCCCGCGCCGGACGGCCAACCCCTCAAGACCTGGGGGCTGGCGTTGTCCGGCGGTGGCATCCGCAGCGCCACCTTTTGCCTGGGGGTGCTGCAGGCGATGGCCCGGGCCAACGCGCCGGAACAGGCCAACCCACGAAAGTCGAGAACACCACAAGACAACCTCACCACCACCCTGCTGCCGCGTTTCGACTACCTCTCCACGGTCAGCGGCGGCGGTTATATCGGCAGTTTCTTCTCCAGCCTGTTCATCCCCAATCGCCTGCGTCGGGAGCAGGCCCAGGAGCACGCCGAAGCCTCGCACCTGTCGCCCGCCCAACAAGCGGCCAGGACCGCGGCGGTCAACGCCTATGAAGTCCTGCGCTACGAGCCGCCGGGACGCATCAGCACCGGCATCGACTATTCCAGCGAAAAAGACATCGGCAAGGGCCCTACAGCCTGGCTCCGGGAGAACGGCCGCTACCTGACCCCGACCGGCTCGGGGGACGCGCTCTACGCCCTGGCGATCACCTGGCGCAACTGGCTGTCGCTGCACTTCGTCATCGGCATGCCGATCGTGCTGCTGCTGTCGTTGCTGATGCTGATACAGGTGGAATACCTGCCCAATCTGTTCCTGCTGCCCGGCGCGGTATTCATTCTAGGCCTGCTGCCCTGCTGCCTGGCCTACTGGCTGGTGCTGCCGAAAAACAGCCTGAGCAATCCGCCGGCCCTGAGCAACCTGGCGGCCGCGGCCTGCACGGTGATGGCCCTGGCCTTCGTCGGCATCTGGGCGCTGCTGCAACAGCCGGACGACAGGCCGAACGTGCGCCTGCTGTTCCTCGGGTTCGCCGCCATCGCGCTGCTGGGCATCCTCTACGCCTGGCTGCTGATCTGGCGCCTGAAGTACCGGACCCGCAAGGCCAACGACGAAGACGGGATCTTTACCGTGCGCAACTACCGGGTCGAGGTCACCCGGGTGCTGGCGCAGATCATCATCGCCCTCGGCGTGGTGCTGTTCGCCGCGTTCCTGGTGTCGCTGTCCGAGGCGATCTACCTGCACCTGCAGACCCTGACCCAGGGCACCATCGGCATCCTCCCGGTGCTGATCTGGCTGGTGCGCCGCCTGGCGCTGTTGCGCGACGAAAAGGTCCTGCCGGACTGGCTGCGCCTGCTGCCCCTGGAGGTCATGAGCCTGCTGGGCGGCCTGCTGTTGCTGGCGGCGGTCTGCCTGGTGTGGATGCTGTTCGTGGTGTGGGTCACCGCCGATGGCAGTTTCAACCTGCTGGAAAACGGCCATGTGCTGCGGCTGCTCCTGCTGGCGGGCGTCGCGGCAGTCCTGACCTGGGTCAGCAGCCGCTTCGTCGGTTTCCTCAACACCTCGTCCTTGCAGGCCTACTACAGCGCCCGCCTGATCCGCGCCTACATGGGCGCCACCAACGGCAAGCGCTTCGACGGCACGCCCGAGCAACGACGCAAGCACATGAGCGTGGCCGAGCCGCTGAGCAACGACGACATCAGCGTCGAGCACTACTACGGCACGCCCAGCGCCGGCCCGCTGCACCTGATCAACGTGACCATGAACCTCACGGTCGACCCCGCCGAGCAGCTGGTGCAGCGCGATCGCAAGGGCAAGCCGCTGTGCCTGGCGCCGGGCAGCGTCAAGGGTGAAGGGACCTTCATCCTCGACGGCAAGGTCTATCAGCGCGACCTGGACAATATCCCCGCCTCGGAAATCGCCTACCCGCTGACCATCGGCCAATGGATAGGCATCTCCGGCGCGGCCTTCACCACCGGCCTGGGGCGCGCTACCAGCCTGGGCATGTCGCTGCTGCTGGGCCTGGCCAACGTGCGCCTGGGCAACTGGTGGCCCAGCCGCTTTATCGACGCCAAGCCGGAAAAGCCCAAGCAATCCCTGGGCCTGAAGCTGTCGCGCTGGCTGCCGACCCAGACCTACCTGTTCTACGAATTGACCGCGCACTTCCATGGCCATCGACGCGCCTATCAGTACCTCTCCGACGGTGGCCACTTCGAGAACACGGCGGCCTACGAACTGCTGCGCCAGGAGCGCCAGGTCGAGCTGATCGTGATGTGCGACTGTGGCTGCGACCCCGATTACCAGTTCGACGACCTGAGCAATTTCATCCGCCTGGCGCGCATCGACCACGGCCTGGAGATCAGGGAAGACACGCGAATCACCGAGGACGAGGTGCTGGGCAGCGTGTTCGGGCGCATGGCGCATTTCAAGACCGCGCCGTCAGAGGCGGACCGTCGCTGCGCCCTGTTGCTCGACGTCTACTCCTGCCTTGAGCCGGGCACCCCGATCAGTCGCATCCTGGTGCTCAAGCCGCGGCTGATCGCCTCGGTATCGCTGGACGTGCAGAACTACGCGCTGCTCAACAAGAGCTTCCCCAACCAGCCCACCGCCGACCAGTTCTTCGACGAAGCGCAGTTCGAAAGCTATCGCAAGCTCGGCCTGAGCATCGGCCAGGAGGTTTTCGGCAATGGGCTCAACGGCAATACCATCGCCCAGGCGCTGTGGCGCTACCTGCGCGAACAGTCTGCGGGAAACGCGCACGAGGATGACCCGCCCAAGCCGCCGCGGCCGAGCCGCAATGGCCACCGCCGCCCTTCGGCAGACAGGCATCCCCCCGCATGACGCTGGAAATGGCGATGGCCCTGCAGGTCCGCGGCCAGGAAAACCTCAACGCTGGCCGCGGCGCAGGGTCTCGCTCGGCAGTTCCTTGAACAGCGCGCGGTAACTGCTGGAAAACCGCCCGAGGTGCCAGAACGACCAGCGCATGGCCACCTCGGCCACGGTGGTTTCGTCCGGGGCGCGGCTGAGCAGTTCGCGGTGCGCGCTGTTCAGCCGGCGCAGGCGCAGCCACTGGGTCGGCGCCATGCCGGCGAAGGCCCTGAACGCGCCTTGCAACTGGCGCAGGGACACCCCGGCCACCTGCGACAACTCCAGCAGGTTGAGGCTGTCTTCCGGGCCGTCCGCCGCCCATTCCGCCACCCGCTGCATGATCGCCCGCTCCTCGGCGCGCCGGCGCAGGCCGCCGCCGTCCAGGCGCACACAGGCGTTGTCGAGGATAAACAGGCAGTCGTCGAGCAACTGCTGGGTCAGGGCTTCGCGGCTGGGTGGGTCGAAGGTCTGCGACAGGCGGGTCAGGGTCGCGCTGAGCCAGCGGCTGAACAAGGCGTTCTGCCCGCAGTTGAGCGGCGCCAGGAACAGGCCGTCGAGGCGCTGCGCGTCGAGGCCATGGCCACGAACGAATTCCGGGCCGAACACCACGGCGATTTCCTGGTAGTTCTCCGGGGTGATCCAGATATTGCGGCTCTCGCCGTTGAGCAGGTACAGGGCGTTGTCGCTGCGATCGAAACAGAACGCCAGGGAGTCCTCGGGCGCGCTGAAATTCTGCTCGACCCGGGTGTTCATGCACTCCTCGTAGATCTGCACCCCTTGCAGGTCCAGATAACGCACCTGCCCGGCGAAATGCCCGGGCGACATCTGCTGGTAATGCTGCACCCAACCCGGGGTGGCACGGATCTGATCGGCCACATCGAAGGTGTTGAAGGCCTGGACCTGGAGAGCTGTCGACGCTGTCATGAAGGGACCTTGCGCACTCTTTTGGTGCGCTTTGGTGCTGCTTAAAGTGGATAGATGGAACCGCAAGGCTTGCCCAAGATAGTCGTCAACGCGCCACAGGGGAAGCCTTGTCGGGCCACCCCAAGCGTTGGCGCGTCACCGACAATCATTGACGAGGTCCTTATGAATGCCCCTTTCGATCAGCTGTCTGCCTGGCTGAAAGAACACAAGATTACCGAAGTGGAATGCGTGGTCAGCGACCTGACCGGCATCGCCCGCGGCAAGATAGCGCCCACCAACAAGTTCCTGCATGAGCGAGGCATGCGCCTGCCGGAAAGTGTGCTGTTGCAAACGGTAACCGGGGACTTCGTCGACGACGACATCTACTACGACCTGCTGGACCCGGCGGACATCGACATGATCTGCCGCCCCGACGCTTCGGGCATTTACCTGGTGCCCTGGGCCATCGAGCCGACCGCCATCGTCATCCACGACACCTTCGACAAGTTCGGCAACCCCATCGAACTGTCGCCGCGCAACGTGCTGAAGAAAGTCCTGCAGCTGTACGCCGACAAGGGCTGGCAGCCGATCGTCGCACCGGAGATGGAGTTCTACCTGACCCAGCGCTGCGAAGACCCGGACCTGCCGCTGAAGGCGCCGCTGGGCCGTTCCGGCCGGGCCGAGAGCGGACGCCAGTCGTTCTCCATCGACGCCGCCAACGAATTCGATCCGCTGTTCGAGGACGTCTACGACTGGTGCGAAGCCCAGGGCCTGGACCTCGACACGCTGATCCACGAAGACGGCCCGGCGCAGATGGAAATCAACTTCCGCCATGGCGACGCCCTCGACCTGGCCGACCAGATCACCGTGTTCAAGCGCACCCTGCGCGAGGCCGCGCTCAAGCACAACGTCACTGCCACCTTCATGGCCAAGCCGGTGGCCGATGAGCCCGGCAGCGCCATGCACCTGCACCAGAGCGTGGTCGACAGCGCCACCGGCAAGCCGATCTTCGCCGACGCCGAGGGCCGCATGAGCGAGCTGTTCCGCCACCACATCGGCGGCCTGCAGAAGTACATCCCCCAGGTGCTGCCGATGTTCGCGCCCAACGTCAATTCGTTCCGCCGTTTCCTGCCGGACACCTCGGCGCCGGTCAACGTCGAATGGGGCGAAGAGAACCGTACCGTCGGCCTGCGCGTGCCGACCTCCGGCCCGGAAGCCATGCGCGTGGAAAACCGCCTGCCCGGCGCCGACGCCAACCCCTACCTGGCCATCGCCGCCAGCCTGCTGTGCGGCTACCTGGGCATGGTCGAGGGCATCGAGCCGAGCGCCGCGGTGGAAGGCCGGGCCTACGAGCGGCGCAACCTGCGCCTGCCGATCACCATCGAAGACGCCCTGACCCGCATGGAAGAGTGCCCGACCATCGAGCGTTACCTGGGCAGCAAGTTCGTGCGCGGCTACGTGGCGGTGAAACGCGCCGAACACGAGAACTTCAAGCGGGTGATCAGTTCCTGGGAACGCGAGTTCCTGCTGCTCAGCGTCTGAGGCTGAATGTTCTGTAGCCGCTGCCGAGCGGCGCGAGGTTGCGGCCACAGGGTTACAGATTTGGCAAACACAATAACAACCGCAAAAAAGGGGTATCGCTATGCGTCTATGGAAATCCGTGGTTCCGCTGGCCCTGACGGTGCTGTTTGGCGCCACGGCCCAGGCTGAATCGAAAGTCAGCGTGTACAACTGGACCGACTACATCGGCGAGACCACCCTCGCCGACTTCCAGGCAAAAACCGGGACCAAGGTCATCTACGACGTCTTCGACTCCAACGAAACCCTGGAGGGCAAGCTGCTGGCCGGCCGCACCGGCTATGACGTGGTGGTGCCGTCCAACCACTTCCTGGCGCGACAGGTCAAGGCCGGGGCCTTTCTCAAGCTCGACCGCGCGCAGTTGCCGAACTGGCAGAACCTCGACCCGAAACTGCTGACCCTGCTGGAACAGAACGACCCCGGCAACCAGTACTCGGTGCCTTACCTGTGGGGCACCAACGGCATCGGCTACAACCTCGACAAGGTCAAGCAGGTGCTGGGCGTCGACAGGATCGATTCCTGGGCGGTGTTCTTCGAGCCGGAGAACCTGAAGAAGCTCAGCCAGTGCGGCGTGTCGATGATGGACTCGCCGGACGAAGTGTTCCCGGCGGTGCTCAACTATATGGGCCTGGACCCGCGCAGCGAAAACCCCGAGGACTACAAGAAAGCCGAAGCCAAGCTGCTGGCGATCCGTCCCTACATCACCTACTTCCATTCTTCCAAGTACGTCTCGGACCTGGCCAACGGCAATATCTGCCTGGCCTTCGGTTATTCCGGCGACGTGTTCCAGGCCGCCAACCGCGCCAAGGAAGCCAAGAACGGGGTGAAGATCGCCTATTCGATTCCCAAGGAAGGCAGCAACCTGTGGTTCGACCTGCTGGCGATCCCGGCGGACGCCAGCAATCCCAAAGAGGCCCATGCCTTCATCAACGACCTGCTGGACCCTCAAGTGATCGCCAAGGTCAGCGCCTATGTCGGCTACGCCAACCCCAACCCGGCGTCCCAGCAGTACATGGATCCCGAGCTGGTGAACAACCCCGAGGTCTACCCACCCCAGGCGGTGCTCGACAAGCTGTACATCTCCAGCACCCAGAGCCCGCAGACCATGCGCCTGATGACCCGCGCCTGGAGCAAAGTGAAGTCCAACAAATGAACCAGCACAGCCACGCGCAACACACCCGCTCCTACTACGCCGCCTCGGCCAACACGCTGCCGGACTACCCGCCCCTGAGTGCCGATCTGAACGCCGATGTCTGCGTGATCGGCGGCGGCTTCACCGGGGTCAACACCGCCATCGAGCTGGCCCAGCGCGGCCTGTCGGTGATTCTCCTGGAAGCCCGGCGCATCGGCTGGGGCGCCAGCGGACGCAACGGCGGGCAACTGATCCGCGGCATCGGCCACGACGTCAGCGGCTTCGCCCGCTACGTCGGCGCCGAGGGCGTGCGCTACCTGGAACAGGCCGGTATCGACTCGGTGGCGCTGGTCGGCCAGCGTGTGCGCGAACACGGCATCGACTGCGACCTGCGCTGGGGCTTCTGCGAGCTGGCCAACACCCCGACCCAGTTCGCCGCGTTCCAGGCCGAGCAGGAGCACTTGGCGGCCCTGGGCTACGTGCATGAAACCCGCCTGGTGGCCCCGCAGGACATGGCCCAGGTGGTGGCCTCGTCGCAGTATGCCGGGGGCCTGGTGGACATGGGCTCCGGGCACCTGCACCCGCTCAACCTGGTGCTCGGCGAAGCCGCCCTGGCCCAGTCGCTGGGGGTGCGGATCTTCGAGCAGAGCCCGGTGCAGGAGCTGATCCACGGCGACAGCGTACAGGTGCGTTGCGCCAGCGGCACGGTGCGCGCCGGCAGCCTGGTGCTGGCCTGCAACGCCCACCTGGATGACCTGGAGCCACGGCTGAGCGGCAAGGTGCTGCCGGCGGGCAGCTACATCATCGCCACCGAGCCCCTGGCGCCGGCCCTGGCCGCCGAACTGATCCCGCTGAACCTGGCGCTGTGCGACCAGAAGGTCGGCCTCGACTACTACCGGCTCTCGGCGGACCGGCGCCTGCTGTTCGGCGGCGCCTGCCACTACTCCGGGCGCGACCCGGCGGATATTGGCGCCTACATGCGACCGAAGCTGCTCAAGGTATTCCCGCAGCTGGCGGACGCGGGTATCGACTACCAATGGGGCGGCAAGATCGGCATCACCGCCAACCGCTTCCCCCAGGTCGGGCGCCTGCGCCAGTACCCCAACGTGTATTACGCCCAGGGCTACTCCGGGCATGGGGTCAACGTCACCCACTGGACCGCGCGCCTGCTGGCCGAAGCCATCCATGCCGGCCACAGCCGGGGCCTGGATATCTTCAGCGCAGTGCCGCACATGACCTTCCCTGGCGGCCCGGCCCTGCGCGCGCCGCTGCTGGCGCTGGGCATGCTGTGGCATCGGTTGCGTGAGGTGCTGGGCTAAGACAGTAACTACGCAAGCGAATGGACCACCGCTATCGCGAGCAAGCTTCGCTCCTACAGAAGCGGGTTCCAGATGCGGACTACCGGGCATCCCACAAACCTGTAGGAGCCAGCGGGCGGCGATGGCGCCATCGAGTGCGCCGCCGTCATCCCTGGCAGCTCGCTGCGATCATTGCCCCCCCAGGCTGGCCTGAAGCCTCGACCGGTGCGAAGATGCGCGCCGCAAATCGGCTTGCTAAGGAATGGCATCATCAAAGCGCTCACTGCTCTCGTCCTGCTCGGCACACTGGCCCTCTCGGGCTGCGGCACCCTGATGGCCCGTGCCAGCAATCAGTACATCTCCTACGACTTCTACAAAGGCACCCAGCAGAATATCCAGCTGCTGACCATGCGTGACGCCCGCGGCTACGATGGCTACGCCACGATCTACTGCTGGATGAGCATCGTCTGCCCGCTGGTGGCGGTGGTGAGCCTGCCGGTGGATGCGGCGGTCGATACTGTGCTGCTGCCCTATGACGCCAAGGGCATTTATTACTGAAGCCGCGGCCGGTCGCTGGCGGTATGGGTGAATGGTCCGCCGCTATCGCTGGCAAGCCAGGCTCCTACAGAAGCCGGTGCCAAACAGGGAATCTTGTGCCCGCCCATGACTCTGTAGGAGCCAGCGGGCGGCGATCCGACTTGCCGACGATGGCGATTTCAAATACGTCGCTGTCATCCCTGGCAAGCATCGCCAAACCGTCACCACTCAGCCCGCCACCACAGGCTCGGCCGCCACCCCACGCAACCGGCACGGCGCGCCCAGGCGGTCGAGCCGTGGCCGGCCGAACAGGTAGCCCTGCCCCCACTCGCCACCGCAGGCCGTGGCCAGGGCGCGGTCGGCTTCGCTCTCGATGCCTTCGATGATCACGCAGGGCGCCAGGGTCTTGCACAGCTGCACCAGGTGTTTCAGGGTCTGCACGCTGTTGGGTTCGCTGCGGGCGCGTTGCAGGTAACCCTGGTCGATCTTGACCATGTCGGGGCGGGTCTGGCGGATGAACTCCAGGGTGCCGAGGCCGGCGCCGAAGTCATCCACCGCCACCCGGCAACCCAGCTCGCGCAGGCACAGGACAAACTCGATGGCCGCCTCGGTGCTCGGCGGCGTGGCGCTTTCGGTGATTTCGATCACCAGCCGCGCGGCCACCGAAGGGGCGTCGCGCAACTGCGCGAGGGTGGCGGACCAGAACGGATCGATGATCGCGCTCTGCGCCGAGATATTGCAGCCCAGGCGCAGGTGCGCGTCCTCCAGCAGGCGCTCGATCACGCCCCCCACCACGCTGCGGTCCAGTTCGCGCATCACCTGATGGCGCTCGAGCATGGCGAAGGGGTAGACGCCATTGCCGGGCTGCTCGACGTGGCGCAGCAAACCTTCCTGGTACAGCACCCGGCTGGCGTCGGGCAGCCACACCACCGGCTGGAAGGCCAGCGCCAGTCGCCCTTGCGCCAGTTCCCGATAAAAGTCTTTGACGCTTTGCATGACAGATCCGTAGTCGAAGCGGCGACAGCGCGCCGGGTGGGATTGGCCAGGATGCGTCGGCATGCCCGACGAGATAATGGCTCATTGCCACTTATGATCCCCCCTGCCCGAGCGGCTCGAAAGTGTTCCCGGATACCTTTCGTTTGTCCTCGGAAACACCGCACCGCCCTTTCTCGACTGCGGCCCAGGGTTTATTGCGATCATGCGCCAGCGCCAATGACATCAATTAGCCACCAGTCCAGGAAGTACTATGCACAGAATGACCGGCACCAGTTTCCGGGTGCTTGCCGATGTCCTGACCGATGCCGGCGTCAAGGTCGAGGCCTTGCTCAAGCGCCACGGCAGCAGCCACCAGGAGGTCCATGAAAACCCCACGGGCGTCAGGCTGGAGCTGGTCTACGAGTTGCTGCAAGACGCCGTGCACCTCTGCGGCAACCCGGACCTCGGCCTGCTGGCGTACACCAAGGCCCACCCGGCCAACCTGGAAGTGCTCGGCTATGCGCTGATGTCCGGCGCCACCCTGGACACCGCGCTGCAACGCCTGGTGGACTATCACTCGCTGGTCAGCAACGGCTTTTACCTGTGCCTGGAGCGCAGCCCCCAGGCCGTCACCCTGATCGGCTTCGACATTGCCCTCGAACCGGGCCTGGTGCCGCGGGCGTTCATCGATGCCGGCGCCGCGCAGACCCTGGGCCTGGTGCACTGGCTGCTGCCCGGCCACAAGCCTCGACCGCTGGCGGCGAGCTTCACCTACCCGCGACCGCCGGACACCCGCGCCCTGGAACGTTTGTTAGGCCCCAACCTGCAGTTCGACGCGCCCTACAACAGCCTGAGCTTCAGCCCGCGCGATTGCGCGACCGCCCTGCCCAGCGCCGACCCGGCGCTGGATGTGCTGCACATGGAATACGCGCGGACCCGCCTCAAGCTGCTGCTCGACGGCTCGATGACCGCGCGGGTACGGCGGGTATTGTCCGAACGCCTGGCCCAGGGCGGACCCAGCGACCTGCGGCACATCGCGCAACTGGTGGGAGTCAGCAGCCGCAGCCTGCAACGGCGCCTGGACAACGAAGACATGCACTTCTCGGCCCTGCTCGACGAGGCACGGTTGATGCTGGCCCACAGTTTCCTGCGCAACTCGGCGCGCAGCGTCAAGTACATCGGCGCCCTGCTCGGCTTTCGCGACCAGAGCAGCTTTCACAAGGCCTGCCGCCGCTGGTTCGGCATGACCCCGGGGCGTTATCGCCAGGAAGGCTGAAGCCACAGACAAAAACGCCGGGCACTGAGCCCGGCGTTTTTACATGGCGCGGCAGATGGCGCTTCAGCGATGGCTGGCCTGCAATTGCGGCTGCGCCTGGGGCATGGCCGAAGAGTGGTGGTTGAGGATCTTCCACTGGCCGTCGATGCGCTCGTAGAGGAAGGTGTAGCGCGCCTGCACCTCGCGGGTCGCGCCGTTGGCCTCGTGCAGGGTGAAGGTGTAGACGCCGCTGTCCATGGCCGCGTCCGGGCCCAGGTGGCGGATTTCCCGGAAGTTGATCTGGCCCACCGGCTTGCCCGCGAGGAAATGCTCGAAGTAGTCCTGGATCTGCGCCGGGGTGGTGCGCACCTGATTCGACACGGTTGGCTGGAGGATCGCGTCGGCGGCGTAAAGACTGGTTACGTTTTTTGCGCTGCCGGTTTGCAGGGCCGCGTTCCAGCGATCGAACAGGCCGGCGATCTCCCGGTCGCCCTGGCTCTGCGGCTGCGCGGCGACGGTGCGGTACACATAAGGCGTGGCGTCCAGGGCCTGGGCCAGGGGCGCGGTCAGGGCCAGCAACAGGGCAATGGCGGTAGTTGGCAGTTTCATCGGAAGGCTCCAGTGGGTTTCAATGCGCCCACTTTGCCCACCCGGCGCAGCCTCGCCATCGGCCAACCGGTGCCTGTGGCCTATGCCATTCGGCAGATAGGCCCACGGCCGGCAAGCGGGTCTAATGCCTGCTCGCGAGCGCACGCCCTTTACGCTGGAGCCTGATTTTCATGCAAAGCCCGACTCACGACCCCGGCAGCGCCCTGGCCATTCGCAGCCAGTATCGCCAGTCGCAAAGCCGCGCGGCGCGCCTGCGCCTGCTGGTGGACACCGGCCAGGAGCTGACCCAACTGCCGCCCGCGGCCATGCGCCAGCGCGCCTTGCAACGGGCCTGTGCCTTTATGGCGATGGACCATGGCCTGCTGCTGGAATGGCAAACCACACAGCCGCCCCGGGCCACCGCCCAGCATGGCAGCAGCGAACGCCTGGCCGCCCTGCACCCCTTGGCCAAATCTGCGACCCTGCACCCCGAATGGCTGCCGCAGAGCGATGCCGCCCTGCCCCAGGTGCTGCGCATTCCCCTGCCCGGCGCCGACGGCCAGGCCTTCGGCGCCCTGCTGCTGGCCAACAGCGTGGCCCTGGCCGCGCCCGACAGCGAGGACCTGGAATCCCTGCAACTGTTGGCCACCCTGCTGGCCGCGCACCTGGAAAACCAGCGTTTGCTGGAGACCCTGCAAGCCCGGGAAAGAACCATGTCGGAACTGGTGCACCGGCTGTTCAGCGCCCAGGAAGACGAACGCAAGCGCGTGGCCTACGACCTGCACGACGGCCTGGCGCAAACCCTGGCCGGGCTGCACCAGCGCCTGCAGGGTTTTGCCGGGCGCTGCCCGACATTGCCCGAGGAGCTGCACAACGAGTTGCAGACCATCCTGACCCTGGCCCAGGGCTGCGTCGGCGAGGGTCGGCAACTGATCGGCGGCCTGCGCCCCAACGTGCTGGACGACTTTGGCCTGTACAAGGCCATCGACAAGGAAGCCGACCGCCTGCGCGACGCCGGTATCGAGGTGCACTGGCAGCAACAGTCCAGCGCGCGCCTGCCGGGTGCCAGCGAGATCGCCCTGTTCCGCATCGCCCAGGAAGGCATCAACAACATCCTCAAGCATGCCCGGGCCAGCCGTGCCGAGCTGAGCCTGCAACTGGTGGATGGCCAGGCCTGGCTGGCGCTGGCAGACAACGGCGTCGGCTTCGCCCTGGACACCCCGTTGTCCAGCTGCGGCGGCCAGCACCTGGGCCTGGCGGCGATGCAGGAACGCGCCAGCCTGCTGGGCGGCGAGCTGTCCTGGCACAGCGCCCCCGGCAATGGCACCCGCCTGCAAGCCCGGGTGCCGCTGCCCACTGCTGGAGAACACCCATGAGCCCTGCCCTGCGCCTGGTACTGGCGGACGACCATGAAGTCACCCGTACCGGCTTTGTCGCCCTGCTCGCCGGCCACCCGCAGTTCGAGGTGGTCGGTCAGGCCCGCGATGGCCAGGAAGCCCTCGACCTATGCGAACGCCTGCAACCGGACATCGCCATTCTCGACATCCGCATGCCGCTGCTCAACGGCCTGGGCGCCGCGCGCCTGCTGCAACAGCGGCAACCGGCGATCAAGGTGGTGATCTTCACCATGGACGACAGCCCCGACCACCTGGAAGCGGCGATTGCCGCCGGCGCGGTCGGCTACCTGCTCAAGGACGCCAGCCGCAGCGAAGTGCTTGGCGCCCTGCAACGGGTGGCCCAGGGCGAGGAAGCCCTCAACAGTACGGTCAGCGCCCGCTTGCTGCGGCGCATGGCCGAACGCAACGCCGGCGGCGGCACCCAGGCTGCCGCCCTGACCGCCCGCGAGCGCCAGGTGCTGGGGCTGGTGGCCGGAGGCTTCAGCAACCGCGAGATCGGCGAAAAACTCGGCATCACCACCGGCACCGCCAAGGCCCATGTGGAACGGGTGATCGGCAAGCTCGGCGCGGCGGACCGCACCCAGGCCGCGGTGCGCGGCATCGCCCTGGGGCTGGTGGCGCAGCCCGCGGGAGAATGGCCATGAGGCTCCTGGCCAGCCGGCACTGGCTCGACCTGCCCCTGCGCGGCAAGGCGCTGGTGGTGATTTCCCTGCCGCTGGTGATCCTGCTGCTGTCGCTGGTGCTGATCTACATCACCGAACGCCAGACCGCCCGTGCCGAAGAAGATGTGCGCCGGGTGCTGCTGGTGCAGGGCGATATCCAGACCGTGCACACCCTGCTCGCCGAAGCGGCGGCCAGCGTGCGCGGCTACCTGCTGACCCGCCGCGAGGACTTTCTGCCCAGCTATGAACGCGCCCAGCCGCTGATCCAGGCCGCGTTGCAACGGCTGGACAGCAACATTCGCGACGCGCGCATGCGCGACCACCTCAAGGCCATCACCCCGCTGATCGGCAACAAGCTCGACGGCCTGGTGGCCCTGCGCAACGGCCGGCCCGACGACAGCGCCAGCATCACGGCAATCCTGATCGAGAACAAACAGGTGCTGGACGTGCTGCGCGAGCAGATCAGCGCCATGCGCATCCGTGAGGACGGCTTGCTCGCCGAACGCAGCGCCGCGGCCTCGGCGACCCGCATGCGCTTGCTGCTGGCCACGCTGCTGGCGGCGCTCTGCGGCTTGTTCGGGGCTATTGTCGCGGTGCTGTTCTTGTCCAAGGGTATAGTCGCCCGAGTGCAGCAGGTGCAAGGCAACGCCCAGCGCCTGGCCCTCGGCCAACCGTTGCGGCCGCAAGCCCCGGAACAGGACGAGATCGGCCAGCTCGGCACCCGCCTGGTGGAGGCCGGGCAACTGCTGGCCGAACGCGAGCGGGCACTGCGCGACAACGAGGAACGCCTGCGGCTGATCATCGACGGGGTCAAGGACTACGGGATCTTCGCCCTCGACACCCAGGGCCGGGTCACCACCTGGAACGCCGGCGCCGAGCGGATCAAGGGCTACAGCGAACAGGAAATCCTCGGCCGGCATTTCTCGCTGTTCTACCTGCCGGAAGAATGCCCGGCGCACCCGGACATGGCCCTGCGCGAGGCCACCCGCGACGGCCACTACATGGAAGAGGCCTGGCGCTGCCGCAAGGACGGCAGCCGCTTCTGGGCCAGCGTGGTGATCACCGCGCAATACGATGCCAGCGGCGCGTTGCGCGGCTTCTCCAAGATCACCCGCGATATCACCGACCGCCGCGCCGCGGAAATCGCCCTGCGCACCGCCCGCGAAGAAGCCGAAAGCGCCAGCCGGGCCAAGAGCGAATTTCTCTCGCGCATGAGCCACGAACTGCGCACCCCGCTCAACGCCATCCTCGGTTTCGCCCAGTTGCTGGACATGGACTCGCCTAGCGGCCAGCGGCCCCAGGTCGGGCATATCCTGCGCGCCGGGCAGCATCTGCTGACCCTGATCAACGAGGTGCTGGACATCGCCCGCATCGAGGCCGGGCACCTGCCGCTGACTGTCGAGCCGATCGCCCTGGCCTCGGTGCTGCACGAGGCCCTGACCCTGGTTTCGCCGATGGCCACCGATGCCGGCATCCAGCTGGCCGCCCTGCCCGTGCTGAGCGAGCACAGCGGGGTAATCGCCGACCGCCAGCGGCTGATCCAGGTGCTGCTCAACCTGCTGTCCAACGCCATCAAGTACAACCGGCCCCAGGGCCAGGTGCGGATCGCGGTCAAGGTCCTGGACACCCGGGTCGAGGTGGCGGTCAGCGACACCGGCGCCGGCATTCCCCTGGAGCGCCTGGGCCAGTTGTTCCGGCCCTTCGAGCGCCTGGGCGCCGACCCGCGGGTGGAAGGCACCGGCCTGGGCCTGGCCCTGAGCAAGAGCCTGCTGGAGATGATGGACGGCAGCCTGCGGGTGCACAGCACGCCGGGCCAGGGTTGCAGCTTTACCTTGCAACTGCCCTTTGTGCAGGTGGCCGCGGCCGGCGCGCATCTGGCCTTGGAGCAACGGGCGCTGGAGCAACCGGTGTCGGTGCTGCCGGCCCGGGTCGAGACCGTGGAATACCGCGGCCAGGTGCTGTGCATCGAGGACAACCTGTCGAGCCTGGCGCTGATCGAAACCCTGCTGCAACGCCGCCCGGGCATTCGCCTGCTGTCGAGCATGCAGGGCCAGATGGGCCTGGACCTGGCGCGCCAGCATGCACCGCAACTGATCCTGCTGGACGTCAGCCTGCCGGACCTTGCAGGCCTGGAGGTGCTGCGCCGGCTGCGGGAATCGGCGACCACCGCCAGTACTCCGGTGCTGATGATCACCGCCGACGCCAGCGCCCTGACCCACCGCGCCCTGTTGCAGGCCGGGGCCACGGCGATCCTGACCAAACCCATTCATATCCCGGCGTTTCTCGCCCACCTTGAGCAACATCTACCGGAGCCCGCATGAACCACGATTTGCGCATCCTGATCATCGACGACCAGCGCCCCAACCTCGACCTGATGGAGCAGCTGCTGGCCCGCGAAGGCCTGCACAACGTATTGAGCAGCACCCAGCCGCTGCGCACCCTGGACCTGTTCAACAGCTTCGAGCCGGACCTGGTGATCCTCGACCTGCACATGCCCGAGTTCGACGGCTTCGCCGTGCTCGAACAGCTCAACCGGCGGATCCCGGCCAACGATTACCTGCCGATCCTGGTGCTGACCGCCGACGCCACCCGCGACACCCGCCTGCGCGCCCTGGCCCTGGGCGCCCGCGACTTCATCAGCAAGCCGCTGGACGCCCTGGAAACCCTGCTAAGGATCTGGAACCTGCTGGAAACCCGCGCCCTGTACAAAGCCCTGCGCCAGCAGGTGCCGGCGGAGCAGATCGAGCTGCTGCGCCGGCATCGGGAGTGAGTGGACTGGCGACCCTAGAGGTTGTACTCATCCAGCCTCGGCGAGTCGCCAACCTGCTCGATCAGCGCGGCATCGATGCGCAGCAGGTTTTCCGGCTGGTAGGTCTGCTGGCTGCCCCAGGGCTGGCCGCCGGTCAGCGGTCCATTTTGCCGAGCAGCCACGGAGGCATGTACCCGGACTTTCTGCCCGGCTTCAGGCGTGGGAATGACCCGCGACCGGGCTTTGCCAAACGGTGGCATCGAACCGTATTCACGGGTTCGCTTGTGGGTCTTCGGGTTCCAGACCAGGCGCGGCACCCACTCGGTGATCAGCCAGTTGCGGGTCAGGGAATTGTGGGCCTGGGCCAGCGGATCCTGTAGCACAGAGGCTGGATAGAGTTCAGCGCGACAGGCCTCGACATCGATGCTCAACCCGGCCTCCAGGCACTCGCCGATCATCCAGCGCAAGGCAATCAACGCCAGTTGCGACTCGCCGGCCGGGTAACCGCCACCCACATCGGCATGCACGCCGGCGAACCAGACCTGTTTCAGGTTCACCCCCTCGCCCTCTGTCCAGAGGTTCTGGCGGAAAAAGCTGCGGCGTTCGTCCAGGGACACCGCATGGCGGATGATCTTCACGTCCCTATTCTTCCGGGTGTAGGGGACGATCAGCGGGTCATACACCCAGCCCACCGAACTCACGGTGTCGAACAGCCCGAGAAAGTGAATGCTCACCTTCCGGGCAAAGCTGCCCTTGAACGCCCCCATCAAGCCGAAGTCCGGTTTTTTGTCCGCGCTCATGCGCCACCAGGTGTAACTCATGGCGCGTTGGCGATTCGGCTTGGAATTATCAGCGGATTTCAAGCGAGTGGTCAGCAGCGACCAGGCAAAGTCCATCAGCTGGACCTGATGGGCGGGCAGCAGGCCGATGGTATGCAGCAGCGCCGCCAGGACCCGCACCGCGTAGGAGCCGCGGGAGAAGCCGAAAAGGAAGATCTGGTCACCGTCCCTGTAGTTCTCCATCAGGAAGCGGTAGGCATTGAGTACGTTGCGCTTGATGCCCCAGCCGAACATCAGCCCGGCGATGCGCGACGGCACCTTCTGCCATTCGAACAGGGTTTCGCTGAGCCCGAAGGTGCCCACCCCCTGGTCGTAATAGGCCAGCAGCGTTTCGCTGTCCTTGGGCAGCGAGCGAAACAGCCGGACCACGTTGGTCGGTTCGTCGCTGAAACGGTTGTTGGTGCCATCGATGCAGACAATCAGCTGGCGCGCCTTGATCCTTGTGTTCTCCACGACCTGGTTACCCCATGGCAGTCAAGTGAGGTTCCCGCGCGGCCAGCCGGCCGGGCGAGGACTGGTGTCACCCTACGTCCGTGTCATGACCACTGCTGCGGTAAAGCGTGAAGGGCTATCCAAGGCATAGCAGCATTAACGGCACCCGGCCATAAAAACCCCTCCACCAGGAAGGGGCGCTCGCTGACAGGGCTTGCCTGGGCCCTAGAACCTGCCGCCCAACGGATACTCGATCGCCAGTCGCAGTTGGTCGGCATCCAGTTCGGCCTGGGCCTGGTTGCCGCGGTGCACGGCGTGGCGCAGGGTGACGGCGAGGTTTTTCGCCGGGCCGGACTGCACCACGTACTTGGCCTGCAAGTCCCGCTCCCAGTGCTTGCCACCCTCGCCGTAGCCCAGCCAGGCGTAGCCGCCGCGCGGGTCCATGTGGCTGCCGTCGATGCCGCTGCCGCGCACATACAGGGCGCTGAAGGTCAGCCCGGGGACCTGGTAGCCGGCCATGTTGAGGTCGTAGCGGGCCTGCCAGGAGGCTTCTTGCGGGGCGTTGAAGTCCGACAGGGCCACGGCGTTGCTCAGCAGGATCGCGCCGCGGGTGACGTAGTCGTAAGGCGTGTCGCCGTCGACCTTCTGGTAGCCCAGGCCAAAACTGTGGGCACCGCTCCTGTAGGTCGACATCAGGCTCCAGGTGGTGTTGTCGATGCTCCCGGACAGGGCCTTGCCGGTGTCCTGGGTGCGGTACAGGTTGAAATCGAACGTCAGGTCCTGGCCCTGGCCCAGCGGCAGGTTGTAGAGCGCGCCAAGGTACTGCTGGCGCCAGGTGTCTTCGTACAGCGCACTGAACAGGCTAGCGTTGAGGCCCTTGATCGACGTATTGCGCACGCCGATCAGGTCGAAGCTGTCGCCCTGCTTGCCATTGGAATAATTGACCACGAAACCCTGGTCGTGGCTGCTGGCGTTACGGTCGGTGCTTTCGTTGAAGTGGCCGCCGTACAGGGTGGTGTCGCTCAGCTCGCGGCTGGTGAGGAACCAGCCGGTGGCGGTCTCGGGCAGCAGGCGACTGTCGGAGGAACCGAACACTGGGGTCTTCACTCGCTGTTCGCCGTAGCGCAGCTCGGTGGAGGAAAAACGCAGCTTGGCCACCGCACCGCCGCGGCTGAATTGGTCCTTGGGATGGCCGTCGTTGTCCACCCCCAGCAGCCGCGCCTTGCCGGCCCGGCCACCGCCGCTGTCGAGTTTCCAGCCGGAATAGACATGAGCGTCCAGGCCGAAGCCGAGCGTGCCCTGGGTGAACCCGGAGCTGTAGTCGGCCATCAGGCCATAGGCCCACTCCTCCGCCAGGTCGCTGCGTTCGGCGCGGGGTTTGTAGGCGTTGCGCGCGCCGTTGCTCAAGGAACCGTGCCGATAGTCGCGGCGGTCGTAGAGGCTGCGGTTGAACAGGCTCCACTGGCTGTCTTCGATAAAGCCCTTGGCATGGTCCTGCTCCGCGGCCAGCGCGAGCAGGCTCTGGCCCCCCAATGCCAACAGCAGGGTGTGTCGGGTCAAGTGCTTCACTGTCGAACTCCCGGAAATCGATAGATGGCGGGCGATATCAGGCAGTGCGCCGCTGTCCGGGCGCACCACCGGGATCCCACTCAGAGGTATTTGAGGATCGCGATATCGCGGCGACGCTGCTTGAGGCCTGCGAACCAACGCGTCGGGAAGAACAGCAGCACGCCGAGGATCAGGCTCCACAGCCAGACCCCGGACAGGTTGTCGAAGCCGTAGTAAGTGCCCTGGTTGGTGCCCCAGATGGCCACTGCCACCAGGTACAGGGCCTTGAGCACGTACAGGTGCAGCAGGTAGAAGAACATCGGCGCGCCGCCGTAGATCGCCAGTTGCGCGGTCGACCAGCGTTCCTGGACCTTCTCGAAGTACGCCAGGAGGATCAGCCCCAGGCCCAGGGTCGGCATCAGGAACATCAGCGACGGCGGGTACTTCTTGGCGCTCATGAAGCTCATGAAGGTGCGCAGCGCATCGCCGGTCTGGACCCAGGGTTTCTCGCCGTAGACGTTCAGGTAACGAATGAACACGAAGGCCAGCAGCAGGCCGATGCCGACCTTGAACAGCCGCGAAATGCGCGCCGCCGGTTGCATGTCCTTGCCGAACCACGGGCCTATGGCCCAGCCCAGCAGGATCACGCCGATCCACGGCAGCACCGGGTAGGTGGTGCGGGCCCGGGTGAACTCGGTGATGTCGATGAACACCCGCTGGTGCAGGATCGACCAGGGCACGAAGAACGGCGACTCGGGGCCCAGCACCACGTCATCCAGCAGGTTGTGCCCGGCGACTATGGCCACCCCCAGCACGATCAGCCAGCCGCGTTTGAAGTGCAGTAAGCCGGCCAGCACGATCATGCAGATACCAATGCACCAGATCACCTGCAACCACAGGGTCTTGGGCGGGAACTCGGCGTTCCAGGCAAAACACACGAAGGTCAGTTCGAGGAACACCAGGAACAGGCCGCGCTTGAGCAGGAACACCGAGGTTTGCCCAAGGCTGTGTTTCTGGCTGGAGAGCCAGGCCGACAGGCCGGTGAGGAAAATGAACACCGGCGCGCAGATCTCGCTGAGCAGGCGGGTGAAAAACAGGTCCGGGCTCACGCTCAGGGCGTCGATCGGGTCGCTGACCTGGCGATGCAGGAGGAAGGTCTCGCGCACGTGGTCCACCAGCATGCACAGCATGACGAAACCGCGCAGGGCATCGATCGCCAGCATCCGTGTGTTGGCCTTGGCCACGGCCAGCGCAGGGGACGCGACGCCCGCCTGCCCTGCCAATCCAGTAGAAAGACTCATATCGCTCCCTTGTGTGGAAGGTCGTTTGACCGGGGCAGGACGGTCGCGGCGGGGCGCGGGCTCGGGATGGTTCGTCGGGGTACAGGGGCTGGCCCCGTGGGGGTGTTTGCCATGCTCATTGGCATTGTCGTGTGCTCCTTTGGACTCTCATTCAACGAATCGCCTCCCCGCGCGCTGATGGCGCTGCAATTGCTCGGGGAAAGGCTGCGCGCCCGCCTCTGATGGGCATTGCTGCGCGGTGCGTGGATCGTCTGATCGGGGCTGTCATGCGCAGGGCTTTACCTGGTGCGCGCAACCCGCTGTCGGTCGAAGCTTCGTGGGCCGTTATCGCCCGGGCCCGGCAAATGGCCGGCCCAGACGCAAGCGCGCCCTTTTGAGGCGCGCGCGGGAGTGAACGATCAGATGACAAATGTTATCATATAACATTCAATATTGAGAGTGGAACGAAGCGCTGCCGAAACAATTTAGCCCGCGGATTGCGGTCTTTCGGGATCGGCGATCGGGTTGCGCCCTTTCCGAAACGACAACGGCGCCCAAGGGCGCCGTTGTCATGCCGGGCGAAAACCGCCCCGCGACTCAATCGTCATCGTCGTCATCGTCACGGTCGCGACGATAGCGCCCGTCCTTGTCCCGCCGGTCGTAGCGCCGGTCGTAACGGTCGTCGTCGCGATCCCAGTCGCGGTCGTAACGACTATGGTCGCGCCAGCGGTCATGGTCGCGATCGTAGCGCCGGCCGTCGTCCCAATGGGGGTAGCAGCCCCCCAGCAGCAGCGCGGAGCAAAGGGTCAGGGTGAGTGTCGCGAGTCGCTTCATGGGAGTGTCCTAGAACCTGGGTCAGAACGATTTTTGGCAAAGCTGCCCGGCAACGCACCGGGCCCTGGGCGAACCGGCGGCGCCGGCGCCTGCAACCACCCATGTGACTGTAAAACCAGAGATTTATTCGAGCCTGGCATGACATTGGCGGACCGACGGTCATGTCTTGTCCAATGCGAACGGTCACGCCTGCTCAATGGGAATTCCTGTCCCACAACCAGTTCCACAGCCCCGGCAATCGCACCGGCTGCTCGCTGCTGGTGACGGTACGGGACATGACTGCCCGTTGCAGCGCCGCGGTATCGTCGTAGAACGGCTTGGGCGCGGTCTTGAGGCCGGTGGCCTGGGCGCTGTCGAGCAGGATCTGCAGGTATTCCTGGGTATGCCGGGCGGTGTAGCGATTGAGATCGTGGAAGGTCACCACCACCGGGATCGCTCCGTCCACCGTCGGCAACTGGCCCAGGGCAATGCGTTCGCGCACCTCCGACAGTTGGCGCAGCATATTGGCCCGGCGTCGTGGGCTGGCGTTGAACCCCCAGACCTTGCCGTCGTTGGCGCTGAGGTCGGTCAGCAACACATGCAGGCCATGCCGCTGGTAGGCGGCGAAGGTGCGCTTGTCGTAGTTCCAGAATGGTGGGCGCACCAGGCTCGGCGACACGCCGGTGATCAGCGCGATATCGGCGCTGCCGTCGCTCAGGGACTGCTCCAGCTCCGGCGGGTCGAGCGAGCGATGGTTAGTGTGCCTCGGCGTGGCGGTATGAAAGCCCAGCACATGGCCCTCGGCATGCTCGCGGGCCATTATTCGTCGCCCTATGTCGCTGCCGCCGGCCCGCGAGGCGCGGGTCTGGACGAAGAACACCGCCTTGATCGCCGGTTGCAGCGGGTTGTCGAGCAGGTCATCGAGTACCCGCTCGGTCGGGTTATAAATGCTGGAGGCGCTGGGACCGTCGTCGAAGGTCAGCAGAAAGCGGATCGGCGCCTGAACGCGCAAGCGTTGCTCGGTCTGCGCGGTCATTTCGATAGGGGCGCCGATGCAACCGGCCAGGCCAGCGGCCAGCAGCAATGTGCAGAGAAGCTTGAAGCCTCGTTTCATGTTTTGCCCTGTGTCGGACCGTTGCGGTCGTCACCTCAATGGCAAAAATCCCTCGCCCATGGATCCCTCGCCCGGCCTGCACGCAGCGCCGGGCACAGGTTGGAGGGGCAACACCGGTTTTGGTTCCGAGGCACCCTGTTTCAGGCAGCCGAGAGGTTCATGCCGCAGCGCCTTCGCACGGTCGCTGCCAGGCGCGCTGCAACAGCTCAATCACCTCCTCGTCCGAGGTCTGGGCAAAGTCCGCATAGCCGTTGCCGATCGACACGAACCACAGCGGGGTGATCGGGCAGATCAGCTCGTCGACCTCGAAACTCAGGGTGTCCACGGTTTCCTGCGGCGCCAGGGGCACGGCCACCACTATCCGCGCCGGGTGCTGCAGGCGCGTGGCCTGGACCGCGGCGTGCATCGAGGCACCGGTGGCCAGCCCGTCGTCCACCAGGATCACCACCTGGCCACGCAGGTCGGGCGCGGTCCGCTCGCCGCGGTAGACCCGATCGCGGCGCTGCAATTCCTGGGTTTCCCGCTGGGTCACCGCCTGCAGCTCGGCGTCACCGATGTAATGGCTGCTCAGGACGTCCTGATTGAGGATGCGGATACCGCCGCTGGCGATGGCGCCCATTGCCAACTCTTCGTGACCGGGCACGCCGAGCTTGCGCACCAGCATCAGGTCCAGCCGCACCTCCAGGGCCCGGGCGATTTCCCAGGCCACCGGCACCCCGCCCCGGGGCAACGCCAGCACTATCACCTCGGGCCGGCGACTGTATTTCTGCAACGGCGCGACCAGCCCTTGCCCGGCGGCCTGACGGTTGCGCAGGGTCATCTGCAATGACGGATATTCGCTCATGTCTCACCTCCCAAGGCAGCCCGGCTACAGCGCCAGCAGGCTGCAGGGCACCTGATACAGCGCATGCTCGGTGGTGCTGCCCACCAGTTTCTCCAGGCCCTCGCGATGCACCCGGCCCATGACCAGCACGTCGGTCTGGTTCTCGGTGACGAAATTGGCCAGCACGGTGACCGGTTGTCCGAGGATGAAATGCCGCCGTTCCTCGGGCACGCCATAACGCTCGGCCAGTTCGAGAAAGGCTTTTTCCAGGGTGACCCGCAGTTCCCGGGTCAGGTCCGCCAGCACCAGGCCACCGCCCCCGGCATCGCCCAGGTAGACCGACGACACGTCATAGGCATGCAGCAGGTGCAACTCGGCATCGCATTGCAGGGCCAGGCTGTTGGCTTCGTGGATGATCCGGTCGTTGAGCCCGTTGCGCTGGTACTCCGGCCGCGACGGGTCGACCGCCGCCACCACCCTCTGCGGCAAGGTATGGCCGTGGCGGCCCATCAGGTACAGGGGTACCGGGCACTGGCGCAGCAGGTGCCAGTCCATCGGCGTGAGAAAGGCGCGTTTCAGCGCCGGTTCGTGCTGCACGTCCTTGATCAGCAGGTCGGGCTGGATTTCCGCAACGTGCTGCAGGATTTCCTCCAGCAGGTCGTCGGCCCAGGTCACCTCGCCGTTGACCGTGACGCCATGGGCACGCAGCCGATGCACCTCCTCCTGCAACCAGTGCTGGTGTTCCAGGCGATAACGTTCGCGCGCCTCATTGCGCACGTTGTGCTCGAACAGGGAAAGAATCGACGCCGGTTTCAGCAAGGCCGCGATATGCAGGGTCGCGCCGCTGGCCTTGGCCAGGGCCGCTGCACGCGGGATCGCGGGGGATTGGCGCATTGCCGGGTCGATGACCAGCAACAAGCGTTGGTACTGGCTCATGGCGCACCTCCAGATAGGCTGGACGCCCACGCCGGCCACTGGCGCCCGCTTCTCTATACGCCAGTGCGTCAACGCCGGATCGAACGCCAGCATGACTTCAGACTTCCCACTGACAATGCGCCCGTCGCGGCGTTACGGCAAGTGCGTCCAGCGTCGGTGCAGACCACGGGCCAGGCTGTCCAGGGCAAAGCCCAGGGCACCGATCAGCAGCACCATGGCCATCAGTTCCGAATAGGCCAGGCGGTCGCGGGTATCGAGGATGAAATAGCCCAGGCCGGCGCTGACACCGAGCATTTCGCAAGGCACCAGGACGATCCACAAAATGCCGATGGCCAGGCGCACACCGGTCAACACATGGCCCAGCACCCCGGGCAGGATCACCTTGCGCAGGGTTTCCCAGCGGGTGGCGCTGAGGCTGCGGCTCAGTTGCAGCCAGCGCGGGTCGAGCTGGCGCACCCCGGCCGCGGTGTTGAGCAGGATCGGCCAGACCGCGGCGAAGGCCAGCAGGAAGTAGATCGGCTGGTCCCCTACCCCCATCAGCATCACCACCACCGGCATCCACGACAGCGGCGAGATCATCCGCAGGAACTGGAACGCCGGGGTGGTGGCCGCCTCCAGGTGGCGGTAGCTGCCGATCAGCAGGCCCAGGGGCACGCCGACCAGCAAGGCCAGGGCCAGGCCGACCAGGATGCGCTTGAGGCTGACCAGCACGTGCTCATACAGCTCGGCACGGCTCAGCAGCTCCAGCAGGCTGGCCAGGGTCGCCGCCGGCGCAAAGCGCGCTGCCAGCCCGTCGGCGCTGCCGAACAGGCGCACGCCCAGCCACCACAACAGCAGCAGGCACAGCAGTCCCGCCACGCCCAGGAGCCAAGGCCGGCTCGATGCGGATCGCTTGGCCATCAGAGGCTGAACTCCTCGCTGCGTTCGAAGCTGTCGGGCAAGCCAAATGCCTTGAGCCCGCCGACCGCGGCGATAGCGTTGCGCACAAAGCGCTCGTCCACCAGGTCGCGGGCGGTGTGCTGCGGGTCGAGACTGGCCAGGAAGCCTTTGTCGCCCTCGATCAGGGTGTCCTTGAGGCGCTTGACCAGTTCCTCGGTGTAGCTGGGGAACGGGTACGGCTGAAAGTCGATGCGCTGCTCGTCCCAGTGCGCATGGCGGATCGCGCCGTCGGCCAGATACTGCTGGCGCTCGCCGGCACTCGGCGCCAGGACCCGGCTCAACACCTGGGGCGCGTGCGGGGTGTAGCGGTTGGCGCCGTCCCGGGACAGCAGTTTGGCGGCCTCGGCGCGGTTGTCGCGGGTCCACAGCTGGGCCTTGACGATGGCGTTGACCACCTTCTGCGACCATTCGGGGCGATTGTTCAAATCCTGCTCGTGCATGAACACCACGCAGCAGGCGTGGTTGCGCCAGATATCCCCGGTAAAGCGCTGCACCCGGCCGACCTTGAGCTCCTCGGCCAGGGCATTGAAAGGCTCGGCGACTATGTAGCCGGCGATGCGTTTGCTGGCCAGGGCCGGCGGCATGTCCGACGGCGGCAGCACCAGCAGATTGACCTCGTTGGCTGCCAGCGGGCTGCTGGCCGGCCGGCTCACCGGGGTCAGGCCGTTATCGCGCAACAGCTGCTGCACCACCACGTTGTGGATCGAGTACCAGAACGGAATCGCCAGCGCCTGCCCGCCCAGTTGCCGGACCTCGGTGATGCCCGGCGCCACGGTCAGGCCCGAGCCGCCGACATGGTTCCAGGCCACCACCTTGGCCGGCACCTTGCTGCCATAACGGGCCCAGACGGTCATCGGCGACAGCAGGTGGATCACATTGACCTGCCCGGAAATGAACGCCTCGATCACCTGCGCCCAGCTGCGCAACAGCACCGGGCGCTCGGAGCGGATGCCCTCGGCCTCGAACAGGCCGTTGTTATGGGCCACCAGCAGTGGCGTGGCGTCGGTGATCGGCAGGTAGCCGATACGCACCGGCGCGTCCGGCTCCGCGGCGGCGCGGGCCTGCAGGCTATTGAGCAACGGCAAGGCGCCGCCGGCGGTGAGCAAGGCGCTGAGTTTGAGGAAGTCGCGACGGCTGTGGGTGAAGTCATCCAGGCACATGGTGTATCTCCGACAATTCGGGCAAGGGGTTGAACCCGGCCATCACCGCCTCTTCTGTAGGAGCGAAGCTTGCTCGCGATAAAAAACGTCAGTGCGGCGCAGGGTCCCAGATACCCCGTCAACGTTGACGTTTTTCGCGAGCAAGCTTCGCTCCTACGCAGGCTGCGGTAAGGCTTTGGGCTGTGGAACGCGGCTCGCCCGCCGAAGGGTTTTGAGAATCTCGATACGCAGGGTGCCCAGTTCTTCCACCAGCTCGGCGCGCGGCTGAGGCAGGTCGATGCGCCACTCGCCGAGAGTCCGCGCCGGGCTGTTACCCAGTAGCAGAATGCGGTCGGAAAGCAGCAGGGCTTCGTCGATGTCGTGGGTGATCAACAGCGCCGCGGTGCGGTGCTCGGCAATCACCTTGAGCAGCAGTTGCTGCATGTCGGCGCGGGTCACTTCGTCCAGCGCGCCGAAGGGTTCGTCGAGCAACAGCACCTGCGGCTGGCGCGCCAGGCAACGGGCCAGCGCGGTGCGCTGGGCCATGCCGCCGGACAGCTGCGCCGGGTAATGCCCACGGGCATGCTGCAGGCCGACCTCGGCGATTGCCTGGTCGATCCGCACCTGGCGTTGCCGGGCGCTCAGCGCCGGCTGGCGGGCGAAATCGAGGCCGAAGGCGACGTTGTGTTCCAGGTTCAGCCAGGGCAGCAGGCTGGGGTCCTGGAAAGCCACGGCCACTCGTGGATGCGGGCCATCCAGCGCCTGGCCCAGCAGGCTGACGCTGCCGCCGCAGGAAGCCTGCAAACCGGCCAGGACCCGCAACAGGCTGGACTTGCCGACGCCGCTGGGGCCGAGGATCGACACCACCTCCCCTGGCTGCAAGCGCAGGTCGAAGCCTTCCAGCACCGCTTGCCAGCCGTGTTCGCCGGGGTAGCCAAGGCTGATCTGCCGGGCTTCGAGCAAGGCCGCGCTCATGCCGCCGCATCCCGGGCCTGGCGCTGCAACTCGGCGCGCAACTGCACCAGGCTCGGGGTGACGATCGGCACGAAGGCCGACTCGCGCCAGCGTCGGGCAAAACCGGTGCCATGTTCGCTCAGGTAGGCCTTGCCGCCACTGGCCTGCAACTCCAACTGCACGGCGTTGGCGGCGGCTTCGGCCAGGGCGATGCGCAGCCGGAACAGCGCCGCCGGCAGGCTCAGGAAACGTCCCTCCAGCAGGCCGCGCTTAAGCTGGTCGACGTGTTCTTCCAACTGCTGGCGTTGCTCCTCGAAAGGCTCGCGCAGGATCGAACGACCGCTGTGCAGATGCGCTTGCACTTCATCCAGCGCGCGCCGCGCCAGGCCGATGGCCATGCCGCATTGCAGGCCGAGAAACGCCGGGCGCACCGCCGGCAGAAAGGCCTTGGCGTCCTCGTGCAGCAACCAGTCGTGGCCGACCTCGACCTGTTGCAGTTCCAGCGCCGCGGTGTTGCTCGACTGCAAGCCCATCAGTTGCAGATCCTCGGAGCGTTGCAGGCCATCCAGGGCCGCGGGGATCGCCAGGATAAAGGGCGCTCCGCCCTGTTCATGCTCGATGGCCGCGGCCACCACAAAGCCGCTCTTGCGCAGATTGGTGACCCAGTGCAGGCGCCCGTTCAGGCACCAGCCGCCAGCCCGTGGCAACGCGCGGACCTGCAGGGCCTCGATGCCCGAGAGGAACTTCATGGCGTTCGACAGCCCGGTGGCCCCCGCCAGTTCGCCGCTGAGCAGGTCCGGCAACAGACGCTCGCGCAAGGCCGCGTTGGGGCTGTGTAGCAGGTATTCGATAAAGGCCCGCTGGCCCCAGAACACAAAGGCCGCCGCCAGGGAATGACTGGCCACCGCGGCCACCGCTTCCACGGCCGCGCCCAGGTCGCCGTCGCTGCCGCCCTGCCCGGCTGGAATACCGATGCGCAGCACCTGGGCCTCGGCCAGTCGCGCCAGCACCTGCTGCGGGTCGCAGTGGCCCAGATCCAGGGCCTGGGCCTCGGCGTCCAGCCATTGACTCAATGCGGGGTCGAGCATGTGGTTTTCTCCTTTTCTACGCGGCATCGGCCACAGGGCCCTGCCTTGAATCCAGCCGTTGCCTCACTGCTGCGGCGCCTGCCAGCGGTACTTGGCCAGTTCCGGGTTCAGCGGCGTGCGGGCGAACACGTTGGCGAAGTTGCACAGGGTCGCCAGGCTCACCCCGAGAATCACTTCCAGGGCATTGCCCTCGCTGTAGCCGGCGGCCTTGAACGCCGCGAATGTCGGTTCGCTGACGTTGCCCCGGGTGGCGATCACCTCGGCGGCGAAGACGGCCAGCGCCTGCAGTTTTGCCTCCGGTAAAGGAGTCAGCTCACGCAACGCGCTGATCACTTCGTCCGGCAGCCTGGCCTTGTTCTGCGCCACGGCGCTGTGCCCGGCCACGCAGAAATCGCAGCCGTGGGTGGTGGCCGCCACCAACTGCACCACTTCCCGTTCGGCCAGGCTCAGCTCGGCCTTGCCATTGAGCGCCGATACCGTAACGTAGGTCTCCAGCGCCGCCGGGGCATTGGCCAGGATGCCCAGCAGATTGGGGATGAACCCCGAGTTGTTCTGGGCGTTCTGCAAAAACGGCCGGGCCGCTTCGGGAGCGCTTTGCAGGCTGTGTAAAGTGATGCGCGACATGCGATGGACTCCTGCTGTGTAGGTGTCCGGCCAGTCTGTTGGTTATAAGAATTCCGATCCATATTCTAAAGTAGCGATTACTTGCTCCTGAGTGTTTCCATTAGATGATTTCGTCCAGCCCACTGGTTGATTGGTTATTAGAAAGCCTCGAACTCGACGCCAGCCTGTTCCATGTCGGCCGCTACTGCGGCGGCTGGCACGCCAGCACCCACGGCCTGTCCCGGGCCAGCTTCCACCTGATCGTGCAGGGCCATTGCTGGCTGCATATCGAAGGCCAGGAGCAGGCCCAGCGCCTGGATGCCGGGGACGCGGTGTTCCTGCTGCGCGACCTGGACTATCGCCTGTCCAGCGCCGAAGAGCAGGGCGCCGCCCGTGAACTGCCGCGCATGGCCATGCAGGCGCTCGACGCTGGCGCCGAGGATGGCGTGGGGCTGGTCTGCGGCTTCTTTCACTTCAGCTCCGGGCTGTCGTCGCTGATCATCGACGGCCTGCCGGACTGGATCGTGCTGCGCGCCGGCGACCCGTCCCTGAGCGCGGCCCGGGCCCTGTTCGAGCTGATCCTGGAAGAGTGCCAGCGCACACCCGCGCCCTCCTCGGCGCTGCTGGAGCGCCTGAGCCATTTGCTGTTCCTCTATGTGCTGCGCCAGCAAGTGGCCGACAACCAGGGCCTCGGCGGACTGGTGGCGCTGGCCCGCCATCCGGCTTTCGCGGCGCTGCTGGAACAGTTGATCGAGCACCCCGAACAGCCCTGGCCCCTGGAAAGCATGGCGGCCTGCACCGGGCTGTCGCGCTCGGCCTTCTTCAACCGCTTCAACGAGCTGGCCGGGCAATCCCCGGGCCAGGTCCTGCTGGCGCTGCGCATGCGCCATGCCTGCCAGTTGCTCAAGGCCAACCACACCGTGGAACAGGTCGGCGCGGCGGTGGGTTATCAATCGGTCGCGGCCTTTACCCGGGCCTTCGCCAAGGCGGTGGGCGTGCAGCCGGGAGCTTATCGCCGCCAGCACGAAGGGCGCTGAAGGTGCCGGGGCCGATGACAGGGGGCCCAGCAGGGCTTCACTGGCTCAGGGCCTGGGTAAAGGAGGTATCGACAACAGTCGCGGTGGCCAATGGCGCCGGCAGCGCCTTGACCTTGAACAGGAAGTCCGCGGTGCTTTGCAGGTCGGCGGCGGCCTGTTGGTCCACCGGGCCGACGCTCATGTGCGCCTGGCGCAGCCAATGGCGCGAGACGTTCTGGTCGAGGTTGGCCTTTTTCGCCCACAGGTCGGCGTACTGGTCGGTGTGGCTGTCGACCCAGGCGCGGGCCTGTTTCAGGCGGCCGAGGAAGTCGGCGATGGCTGCGCGCTTGCTGTCGATGGCCGGGGTCGAGGCGGCGATGGCGCTGAGGCCGGGCATCAGGTTCTTTGCGGTGAGGATCGGCCGCGCGCCGGAGAACAGGATCTGTTGCGAGATATAGGGTTCCCATACCGGGAAGGCATCGATGCTGCCCTGGGGCAAGGCCGCCGCGGCGTCGATCGGCATCAGCTTGATGAACTCGACATGGTCCTCCGGCAGGCCGGCCTGCTCCAGGGCGCGCAGGGTCAGTTGCTGGCTCCAGGCGCCGGGCCAGTAGGCGACCTTCTTGCCCTTGAGGTCGGCGATGGTCTGCACCGGCGAGTCCTTGGGCACCAGCAAGGCGATGGTGTCCGGATTCTGCCGCGAGACGCCGATCAGCTTCACCGGCGCCTGTTTCGCGGCAAGGAACAGAAAGCCCGAATCGCCGAGGAATCCCAGGTCCAGGGCGCCGGTGTTCAAGGCTTCGGCCAGGGGCGCAGCGGCCTGGAAGTGTTTCCAGTCGACCTTGTAGGGCGCGCCTTCGAGCACACCCGAGGCCTCCACCGAGGCTCGCACGTTGTAGTAGTTCTGGTCGCCGACATGCAGGACCAGCGGCTCGGCGGCCTGGGCCAGGGGCGCCGCGAACAGGGTGCTGAGGAGCAGGCGGCGCAGACGGCGGGAGAGCTTCATGGGAAATTCCTGGATGATTGGAAAAGCGGATTTTCTAGAACATAACGCTCTTAGAATCCAGTTTTGAAATTCTGTTAACGCATAAGCTCATAGCCGCTTTTGCACCCGCAACCAGGGCTGTTGGTGGAGAAACAGCGCAGCAACAGACTGTTGTCCAAGCAACATCGCCTGAGGCTTCTTTCCCCTGGCAACGCCTCGAAACCGCCCTTTCCCGGCTATGGCACAGAGCCTGCAATATTCCTTTCCAGCAGGTTTCATTCCTGCCTTGCGTTGCTTTTGAAATAAGAGCCGGAAATAACAACCGGAAATAACAACATTGCCCTCTCGCCGCCTTGTCCGGAGCCGCTCCATGAAACCCGTCTTCCGTTCCCCCCTGGCCCGCGCCAGGTACCTGCTCAGCGCCTGCGCCCTGGCGCTGAGCCTGCAACCCCTGGCCCAGGCCGCGGAAAGCCCGCCGGCCGAAGTGCACCTGGACTACGCCTATTACTCGCCAGTCAGCCTGGTGCTCAAGCACTTCGGCTTTCTCGAAAAGGCCCTGCCCCAGACCAAGGTCAGCTGGGTCCTCAGCCAAGGCAGCAACCGCTCCCTGGAGTACCTCAACAGCGGCGGCGTCGACTTCGCTTCGTCCGCCAGCCTGGCAGCGGTGCTGAGCCGGGCCAACGGCAGCCCGATCAAGTCGGTATACGTCTATAGCCGCGCCGAATGGACCGCCCTGGTGGTGCGCAAGGATTCGCCGTACCAGACAGTCGCCGACCTCAAGGGCAAGAAGATCGCCGCCACCAAGGGCACCGATCCCTACCTGTTCACCCTGCGCAGCCTGCAACAGGCCGGGCTGAAAAAGGACGATGTGGAGCTGGTACACCTGCAGCACCCGGACGGTCGCACCGCCCTGGAAAAAGGCGACGTCGACGCCTGGGCCGGCCTCGACCCGCATATGGCCGCCAGCGAAGTACAGGCCGGCTCGCGCCTGCTGTACCGCAACACCGCCTTCAACAGCTACGGCGTGGTCAGCGTCACCGAGCAATACGCCAAGGAACATCCGCAGACCATCGCCACCGTACTCGCCGCCTACGAGCAGGCCCGCGAATGGTCGGTCAAGCATCCGGACGACTTGGCCAAGCTGCTGGCCGACGAATCCGGCCTGCCGCTGGAAGTGGCCCGGCTGCAGTTGTCGCGCACCGACCTCGGCAGCCCGCAGTTGAGCGCCCAGGATGTGCTGGCTTCCAAGGCCGCCGCGCCGATCCTGGTTTCCGAGGAGCTGGTGCGCCGCGGGGTCAACGTGGATCAGGTGATCGACCAACTGCTCGACACCGGCTTCAAGCAGGCCGTGGCCCGTCAATAACCCACCGCCCAGGCGACAACCGAGTCCGCGCCTGGCGCGGATTCGGCGTTGCCGGAGAATCGCCATGAGCAGCGACAGCAACAACCTCTCGACCCGCCTGGCCCTGTCTGCGCCAGGCAAGCTCCCAGGCTTCAACCCCGCCCGCTGGCGCTTGCGCCTCAAAGGCCTGGTCCTGCCGGTAGCGATCATCCTGCTGCTGGAGATCGTGGTACGCCTCGGCTGGCTGCCGTCGTACCAGATGCCGGCCCCCAGCGAGATCGCCCTGACCCTCGGCGACCTGGCCGAAGGCGCGCTGTGGAAGCACATCGGCGCCAGCCTGCTGCGGGTGCTGCTGGGCTTTGCCATCGGTGCCGGCCTGGCCCTGGTATTCGCCGCCTGGGTCGGCCTGAGCCGGGAAGCCGAAGCCTACCTGGAGCCGACTTTCGCCGGCCTGCGTTCGATCCCCAGCCTGGCCTGGGTGCCGTTGCTCCTGCTGTGGCTGGGCATCGACGAGACCTCCAAAGTGGTGCTGATCGCCATCGGCGCCTTCTTCCCGGTGTACCTCAATGGTGTGGCGGCGATCCGTGATATCGACCGCAAGCTGGTGGAGGTCGGCCATATGTACGCTTTCAGCCGGCGCCGGCTGGTGCGGCGGATTCTCCTGCCCGCCGCCCTGCCCGGGCTGTTCACCGGCTTGCGCAGCGGCATGAGCCTGGCCTGGATGTTCCTGGTGGCCGCCGAACTGATCGCCGCCACCAAGGGCCTGGGTTATCTGCTCAGCGACGGCCGGGAAACCTCACGGCCGGACATAGTGCTGGCGGCGATCATCGTCCTCGCCGTGCTCGGCAAGCTCAGCGACGGCCTCCTCGCCGGCCTGGAAAAACGCTGCCTGGCCTGGCGCGACACCTTCAATGGCCAAGGCAGCAACGACTAACGCACAGAGGATCGAGCCATGACCCAAGCCCTGCTGGATATCCAGGTAGAGCGCAAGACCTTCGCCGCCACCACCGTCCTCCAGGATATCCACCTGCAATTGCAGCCGCGGGAAGCCGTCAGCCTGCTGGGCCCCAGCGGCTGCGGCAAAAGCACCTTGCTGCGGATAGTCGCCGGCCTGGAGAAGGACTTTCAGGGGCAACTGCTGAGCCAGACCGAACGCCTGGCCTTTGTCTTCCAGGAACCGCGGCTGATGCCCTGGCTGACGGTGGAACAGAACATCGGCTTCAGCGACGACGAGCATTACGACCGGGCCTGGGTCGCGCAGCTGATCGAGGAAGTCGGCCTCGGCGGTTTTGCCCAGGCCCTGCCCAAGGCGCTGTCCGGCGGCATGGCGCAGCGGGTGGCGATTGCCCGCGGCCTGTACTCGCGGCCACAGGTGCTGTTGCTGGACGAGCCCTTCAGTGCGGTGGATGCCTTTACCCGGATGAAACTGCAGGACCTGCTGCTGCAACTGGCCGAGCGTCACGCCATCGCCCTGCTGCTGGTGACCCATGATGTCGACGAGGCGCTGTACCTGAGCGACCGGGTGCTGGTGATGGACAACCGCCCCAGCAGCATCCGCCAGGAACTGGCGGTGCAACTGAGCCATCCACGGGACCGCCGCGACCCGCTGCTGGCCCGCCTCAAAGCGCTGTCCCTGACCGAATTGCACAAGGCCCATGTGATTTGAACGGGCGTTGTCACGGGCTCGGCAACTAAGAACACAAAGGAATTAATAAATAAATAATAAGTATTTATGGTTATAAAAATAACCACGTACTCTCAGCTCATCCCGCCCATTGGTCACGACAGTGAAGTGCCTTATGAAACCGACTGAAAACGTTATCGACTTCGCCCAGTTCCGCAAACGCAAGCAGGCCCAGCAGCTGGCCCGGGCCATGTGGGAGATGTACGCGCGCAATGCCGGTTACCAGGCGTTCCAGTGGGTTCAGGCGGCCCGGCCGACCAGGACATACAACGCGTGAGCGCCCAGGAACCCTCGCGCTTTCTGGCGAGCGCCGACGAACCCAGCCTTGATCTGACCCACCTGGAAGCTCAGGAAGAAGACCCCATCAGCGAACGGGTCGCGCAGAACCTGCAACGCCTGCGCAGCAAGCGGCATCTGTCCCTGGATGCCCTGGCCCGCCAGTGCGGGGTCAGCCGGGCGATGCTGGCGCAGATCGAATCCGGGCGCAGCGTGCCGTCGATCAAGGTGCTGTGCAAGATCGCCAAGGGCCTGAAAGTGTCGGTCGCGGCCTTTCTCGAACATCGCGCCTTCGAAGGCGTGGCGGTGCTGCCGTCGAGCCAGAGCAAACGCCTGGTCAGCGCCAGCGGCGCCTTTGTCAGCCGCGCCCTGTTCCCCTTCGACGTGGCGCGTCAGTCGGAATTCTACGAACTGCGCCTGAGCCCGCTCGGCGAAGACCAGTCCGAAGGACACGGACCGGGAGTCCAGGAAAACCTGGTGGTGTCCCAGGGCGTGCTGGAAATCAGCGTCAACGACGAGCGCTACCTGCTCTCCACCGGCGACTCGATCCTGTTCTACGCCGACCAGCCGCACCGCTACCGCAACCCGGCCGACAGCGAAGCGGTGGCCTACCTGGTGGTGACCTATCCGGAGCGCCTGGACTGAGCAAGCCGGGACTGTGATGACATGGCGGGGCCTGCGGCCCCGATCGCAGGCTGCGCCAACGGCTACGAATGCCGACAGCCCCTCTATGAAAAAAGCCCGGCGGGATCATCCCGGCCGGGCTTTTTTTGTGCCGCTGCGAGGAATCAGCAGGTGCAGCACATCATCGGCATGCCGTTGCAGCTCATCATCATCGGCATGCCGCAGTCGTTCATCATCTTCATCATCAGGGCGCAGCAGCTTTTCATCATGTCCATGTTCATGCCGGCCATCGGCATGATCTTGCACATCATGCAGTCGGCTTCGAGGGTGCATTCCATCACGCACTTCATCGACGGCATCGGCATGCCCATCATCATCGGCATTGGCATCATGGCGCCCATCATCGGCATGGCCATGCTCGCCTGGGACATGCACATCATGCTCATGTTGGCGCAGTGCATCATCATCGGCATGCCGCAGTTCATCATCATCTGCATCATTTGCGCGCTGTTCTTGAACATGGCCATGTCCATGCCCGCGGCCGGCATCATCTTGCACAGCATGCCGTCGTCCATCATTTCGCAGCTCATGGTCGCCATCATCATCGGCATGCCCATCATCGGCATCATCGGCATGTTGGCGTTCATCGGCATTTGCATCTGCATGGCATTCATCATGGTGAAACTCCCTAAGCGATTCGATAGTTGGACGAAGCTGATGGGGCGGATTCTAGGGAGTGGCGAACGCCGCACAAGATGCCGATCGAACAGCAACAGCGGCTGCCGGGGCAGCTTCTGCGCAGCCGTTCATGCGGGATTTTCCGCTTGAGCAGCCAGATGGATTTCATGACGGATAGGGTCAGGATAGGAACGTGTTTTCCGCTGCAATGGATATGCGCGAATCAGCGCATCCAATAACCCAAAGAAATAATCATTCTAAAGAGGCCCGACTTTTCTCGGGAAAGGCGGCTTGCGACCCTCGCCCGAGCCCTGTGACGGGGTTCGGCGAGGGGCGCAAGCGCGGTGCGGGGCATGACGCGGGGTCGGGATCGAAGGTCTCAGAGCTTGGCGATCGACACTTCGGTGGATTTGACGAAGGCGATGACCTCGCTGCCGACCTTCAATTCCAGGTCGCGCACCGAGCGCGTGGTGATCACCGAAGTGACGATGCCCGAGGCGGTCTGCACATCAACCTCCGAGACCACCTGGCCTTCATGGATCTCCTTGATGATGCCCTTGAACTGGTTGCGAACGTTGATTGCCTTGATGGTCATGGTGGGCCTTCCTGTCTGGGGTGGGCACTGGCGCATCGCCGTGCAGGCCTCTAAGGTGCCCTGTGTCTTTCGATATTAAAAGGAATAAATAGTAGTTATTTTATTCCTTAAAAGAATATAAAAGATTCCCTCCCTCACTTCGTTACCTTGACCGGCACCCTTGCCTTTGCTTCTCTGGGTCCTTGCTAACCCTTTCAGGAGATTGTCATGCGAACACTCGATCTGGCGGGCGTGCCCGTCCCGGTGATTGGCCAGGGTACCTGGCGCATGGGCGAGGAGCGCCACCAGCGCAACGCCGAGATTGCCGCACTGCAGGCCGGTATCGAACGGGGCATGAGCCTGATCGATACCGCCGAGATGTACGCCGAGGGCGGCGCGGAAGAAGTGGTCGGCGCCGCCATCACCGGCCAGCGCGACCGGGTGTTCCTGGTCAGCAAGGTGTACCCGCACAACGCCAGCCGCAAAGGCATTCCCCAAGCCTGCGACCGCAGCCTGCGCCGCCTGGGTACCGACTACATCGATCTGTACCTGCTGCACTGGCGTGGGCAATACCCTCTTGAAGAAACGGTGGAGGCTTTCGAGCGCCTGCGCGAAGACGGCAAGATCGGCCGCTGGGGCGTATCCAATTTCGACCTCGATGACCTCGAGGAACTGGCAAGCCCGGCCTGCGCCACCAACCAGGTGCTGTACAACATCGAAGAACGCGGCATCGAATTCGACCTGCTGCCCGCCGCGCAACGGCAGCGCTTGCCGCTCATGGCTTACTGCCCTATCGCCCAGGCCGGCAAGCTGCTGCATCACCCTGTGCTACAGCAGGTCGCCGAACGCCATGGCGTGACCACGGCCCAGGTTTCCCTGGCCTGGGTCCTGCGTCAGGACGGCGTGATCGCCATTCCCAAGGCGGTGCACCCCGAACATGTCCGGCTGAACGCCGAGGCGGCCGGATTGCGCTTGAACGACGAAGACCTGGCGGCCATCGACCGGGCCTTCCCCGCGCCTCTGCGCAAGCAGCGACTGGCAGTGGTCTGAGCCTGCTGCCGCAAGCCGCACCACAGCAAAAAACCTGGCGCCCATGCCAGGTTTTTTTCGTCGTGAACAGGGCTGGAAGCGGCGAAATACCGGCGACTTTAAGGATCGTCCTATCCCGATTTTTTGAGGCTTTACTTAGAGTAGGTCAATGAGATTAAAGACCTACCTTCATCAGATCAGTCCCGTATTTTCCAGTCCAGAAGCCGCCAGCAGGTTGCTGCGTCTTTTCGCGCTCATTCTTTTGGTCGGCATCCTCGGTGCCGTCTACAACTTCCTCAATTCCACCCTCAGCAACGACATTTCCCGGCGCCGCGGCTACATGAGCAGCGCCATCGCCGAAGCCCAGACCTTCTTCACCAGCCGCGAGGCCTTGCTGGAAAGCCTCAGCCTGTCCGCGGTGCGCCGCTCCAAGCAAGCCCAGGCCTTGGTGTACCTGCCCTCCAGCGAAGAGCTGCACCTGCAACTGGGCGACATCGATGACCCCTGGAGCATCTGGCTAAGCCAGCGCATGCGCGAATATTTCAAGGCCAAGCAGGTCAACCTGCTGTATGTAAGCTCCGGTCCCGAGGCTCGGGTCATGCGCCTCTACAGCAGCAACCCCACCTCCCCCAACCTGCCCAGGACCATCCTCTCGAAGCTTGAGGCGCTCAACCATGGGGAGCGTCCGGACACCAACGAGCTGTGGCTCACCGACCAGTCCACACAGACTTCGCAGCTGTACATTTTCACCCGGCTCGACGAGCGCTCCGATGACTCCGGCTGGCTGGGCCTGGAAATGGATGGACGGGAAGTGCTCAAGGCCCTCAGCGACCAGAGCGCCGGCGAGTTCATGATGTTCAACTCCGAAGGCGCGCTGCTGTTCACCAACACCCCGGCCGGGCGCCTGGGCCAGGCCCTGCAGCAACTGCAAGGCAGCAATTTCTTCGGGTTTGTCGGCAGTGGCTGGTGGCCCGATCACCTGGTGATCCGCAAGCAACTGATGACCTCCGACTGGCAACTGGTCTACTCCTTCAGCCTGCGGGCCCTGCTGATCGCCCTCTGGCCCCAGCTGGCCGGCACCCTGGTGTTCTGCCTGTTCAGCATCAGCCTGATCTGCCTGCTGACCCGCCGCATCGAACACCGCTTCATCACCCCCGCGCTGAGCCGTATCCAGGCCCTGGTCGAGAGCGAGCTGTTCAGCCGCGACGTGATCCAGACCGCGCCCGTGGCCTTGTGCGTGCTGCGCCGTACCGACGGCCAGGTGGTCCTGGAAAACACCCTGGCGCAGCAGTGGCTGGGCGACGGCATCGAACGGGAAATACTCTGCGCCGGCTGGATCCAGCAAGCCTTCAAGAGCCACGAACCGAACCGCTTCGACTACTTCGAGACCACCGACGGGCGCCACCTTTACCTGAGTTCCGCGCCCACCCGCTACAAGGGCGAGGACGTGTTGTTCTGCGCCTTCAGCGACATCAGCGCGCGCAAGCAGGTGGAAGCCGCGCTGGAAGAAGCCCGGCAGATGGCCGACGCGGCCAACGAAGCCAAGACCCTGTTCCTCGCCACCATGAGCCATGAAATTCGCACGCCGCTGTATGGTGTACTGGGCACCCTGGAGCTGCTCGCCCGCACCCGGCTGGATACCCAGCAGCGCGACTACCTGCGCGCCATCGAGTGTTCTTCCTCGACCCTGTTGCAGTTGATCTGCGATGTGCTGGACGTGTCCAAGATCGAAGCCGGGCAACTGGCCCTGGAGCTGAATGAGTTCTCGCCACTGGACCTGGTCCACGAGTTGATCCAGGGCTATTCCGCGGCGGCGTCGAACAAGGGCCTGCTGCTCTACTCCTGCGTGGACCCGCAAATCCCCGAGCGGCTGATCGGCGACGTCACCCGCATCCGGCAGATCCTCAGCAACCTGCTCAACAACGCGGTGAAGTTCACCGACTTGGGGCGCATCGTGCTGCGGGTCAACCTGCTGAGCCGCGATGGCGAGCGCTCCAGCATCCTGTGGCAGGTCTCCGACACCGGCAAAGGCATTGCCCTGGATCATCAGCCGTTGATCTTCGAACCCTTCTATCAAACCGGCGGCAACGCCAACGTGGTGGCGGGCACCGGCCTGGGCCTGCCGATCTGTCAGCGCCTCACCCAATTGATGAACGGCAGCCTGCGCATGGTCAGCGAACTGGGGCTGGGCAGCAGCTTCTCCCTCACCCTGCCCCTGGAAGCGGCGATCGATGGACCGGTCACCCTACCCGCCACACAGCTGCTGCCGGAAACCATCTATGTGATGTCCAGCGTGCGGGAGCTGGCGGAGTCCATCGGCGGCTGGCTGCGCCAGTGGGGCGCGCGGGTACAGATCTGCCATCCCTCGAAGATCGCCCCGACCAGCGATTGCCTGCTGGTCGAGGTTCACCCCGGCGAACTGGAACAGCGCCTGCAACCCGACTGGCCCGGTCCGCTGATCCTCGCCACCGGGACCGGCAATAACGAACCCCAGGTTCGCACCGGGTGCTGGCACGTGAACCTGAACCACCTGCGCTCCATTCATCAGGCGGTCAGCCAGGCCCAGGGGTTGTGGGTGGCCAAGGCCGAGAACCACAACGAACACTGGACGTTGAAACAACTGAACCTGAACGTGCTGGTGGCCGAAGACAACGTCATCAACCAGTTGATCCTCAGGGATCAGCTGGAAGAACTGGGCTGCAGCGTGGAGCTTGCGTCAAACGGCGAGGAAGCCCTGTCGATGTGGAATCCCGAGCGGTTCGATCTGGTCCTCACCGACGTCAACATGCCCGTGATGAATGGCTATGAACTGGCCAAGGAGCTGCGACGTCGTGGCTGTACGGTCCCGATCATCGGTGCCACGGCCAATGCGATGCGTGGAGAAGAAGAGCAATGTCTGGCGGCCGGAATGAACCATTGCCTGGTCAAACCTTTTGCATTACGCGCCCTGTTCAATTACCTAGCGCCCTATGAAAGAGCGAAGAATGAAGCCCTGTAGCATATTGATCGTTGAAGACCATCCCTTCCAGCACATGTACCTGCAGCATCTGTTCGGTGAGCTGGGCCCCTATTACCTGGAAGGCGCACGGGATGGCGAAGAGGCGCTGGAACGCTTGAAATGGCGCAAGTTCGACCTGGTGCTCACCGACCTGTTAATGCCGGGAATGGATGGCGTGCAGTTCATCCAGAGGCTGGCGGCCCTGCACTCCAAGCCCGCACTGGCGATCATGAGCTCGGCTTCGCGGCGCATGCTGATGAGCGCCAGCCTGGTTGCCAAGAACCTCGGGGTGAAAGTCATCGGCCTGATTTCGAAACCGGTGAACCTTGCCGCCCTGCAGACCCTGACCACCCAATTGAGCATTTCGCAACCGAGCTCGCCGCGCCCCTTGCCGGCCTCCATGCTCAGTCGGGCCGCGCTGGCCCAGGCCATCCAGGAAGAACAATTCGAGGCCTGGTTCCAACCCAAGAAATCGCTGTTCAACGGCCGCATCGTCGCCGCCGAAGCCCTGGTCCGCTGGATGCACCCGACACAAGGCATGATGCTGCCCGACACTTTCCTGCCCGCCCTCAAGTCCTTCGATCTCGAGGAGGACCTGCTGTGGCTGGTCCTGCGCCAGGCGATCCAGGCCCAGGCCCGCTGGCGCCAGCAGGACTACGACATTCCGGTGTCGATCAATCTGCCAACCCACCTGCTCAACAGCCACGACCTGGCGGACCGCCTGTTCGACTTTGTGATGGAACATCAGGGCGTACCGGGGCAGATCTGTTTCGAACTCATGGAGTGTTCGGTGCCTCAGGACATCAGTAACTTCTATGCCGGTGCCTGTCGTTTGCGCATCAAGGGCTTCGGCCTGTCCCAGGACGACTTCGGCAAGGGCTACAGCTCGTACATGAACCTGGTTTCGACTCCGTTCACCGAACTGAAGATCGATCGCGCCCTGGTCCAGGGATGCCACGCCAGCGAAGAGCTGACCAAGGCCCTGACCAGCATCATTGCCCTGGGTCGCCAACTGGGCCTGACCGTGGTGGCCGAAGGCGTGGAAAGCGCCGAAGAGCTGGCGCTGTTACGCAAGATCGACTGTAGCCAGGTGCAGGGTTTCCTGATCTCGCGCGCAGTCCCCTCCGAGCAGTTTCAACAGTTGCTGGTGAACGACGGTCCAGCCGCCAGTTATTGAACCGAGGACATCCACCCCTTCAGGATTACATGCCCCACATCACTGACAAGTCGTTGTTTAAAGGTAAAATCCTCAAGGCTTCGACTTTTTCATGCTTTTTTGGATACCAGTGATGAACCACCAGGACACGCTTCTCGAGAATCTGAAACGATACTCGACTCGCCTGAACAAGGGATTGTTGATTTTTCTCGGCTTGACCCTGCTGTTGATCGCCATCAGTTACTGGTCGTCACACAAACTGCTCGAAGAACAACACGACAGGTTCAAGGCGCACTTTGCGCGGATGATGGAAGACATCCGCGAACATGAAGACTTCCTCCGCGGCGTCGCCGTACAAGGCACCAAGGTGCCCTTTCACGCCAACGACTCGGGTTCGTACCTGAAAAGCGCCTTGCCCGAAGAGGGACCGCACCACTACCTGGGCCAGGAGTTTGCCTTTTCCACGCCCTTCAGCCTGTCGGTCAATCACCAGAACGTCGAGCCTGACACCTTGGCCAGGCTATCCGAGCTGGGAGAGCACCTGACCGACTATTACAGTGCCTTCTGGTCCACTTCCCATTACCAGTCACCGCCGTTTTTTCTATTCGACGCCGAGGACAACTTCAATATCGGCATTCCAGCAGCCGGGCATTCACGAGACCCGCTCTGGAAAAACGACACACCCAACAAGGCACTCGTCCTGCAAACACTCAAGCTTCTGCTGACGCAGGATTCGGCGCGGGCCGATGGCGCGGTCGATTGGCAACCCCTCGTCCCGCAGCAGGCCAACGAGGCGCCCGTCCGGCTGCTGGCCTATGTCAGCGCCCATCTCGGGCCGCAATGGTCACGCGTTCAGGGCGCCGGTAACCAGATCGGCATTGCCTCGCTGCTGAGCATGGATCTGGTCAATGACATCAAGCGACTCATGCCGTGGTCGACCTATGACCATATCGCCCTGGTCGCCCCCTCCGGAAAGGTGCTGAGCGGTTCGCTGCAACCGGGCGTCGCGCTGCATGACGGGCTGAACATCACCGGCGACGGCATGGTCTTCAAAGTGACAAGCGGTTCCGCCGAGCCCTGGACCGCTCTCTACACCGTCGGCTTCAAGAGCTACTTCAACTACACCCTGTGGCCCTTGCCGGTCCTGCTGGCCCTGCTGATCGGCGGCATTGGCTGCGGCTGGCTGGTCAGTCGGCGGTATCAGTCGCGGATCGTCAAACCGGTCTATGAGGCTTATCAACGCACCACCGAAAGCGAAGCCTTCAGCCGGGCCGTGATCGATAGCGCGCCCACCGGCCTGTGCGTGGTGCGCCGCTCGGACTTCAAGGTCCTGCTGGAAAACCAGAAAGCCCAGCAGTGGCAAGGCAGCACAAGACTGCGGACGGCCCTGGAGAGCCGGCAGGACCTGTCCGTCGCCGGTGAAACCCGGCTGGACATCGACGGCACTCACCTGCAGGTAGGCTTCGTGCCCACCCGTTACCAGGGTGAGGATGCCTTGCTCTGTGCCTTCCACGACGTGACCAGCCACATCGAGGGCGCGGCCATGCTGGAGCAGGCCCGACGCTCCGCCGCTGCGGCGAGCGAAGCCAAGACCCTGTTCCTCGCCACCATGAGCCACGAAATACGCACCCCGCTCTACGGTGTACTGGGCACCCTGGAACTGCTCGGGCTGACGCGCCTGGATGCCCGGCAGCGCGAGCACCTGCAAACCATCCAGCGCTCGTCGAGCACCCTGTTCCAATTGATCAGCGATGTCCTGGACATTTCCAAGATCGAATCCGGGCAGATGGCGATCGAGTCCCAGGAGTTCTGCCCGCTGCAGATGATCGAGGACACCCTGCGCGCCTACAGCGTCTTCGCCGAAAACAAAGGCTTGCTGCTGTACGCCTGTGTCGATGCGACATTGCCCGACCAACTGCTGGGCGACCCGGTGCGGATCCGGCAGATCCTCAACAACCTGCTCAGCAATGCCATCAAATTCACCGACACCGGGCGTGTCGTGCTGCGGGTCAGGGTCCTGGAATCCGTGGATGGCCAGGCCAGCCTGGAATGGCAGGTCACCGACTCCGGCATCGGCATTTCGCCGGCGCAACAGGAACGCCTGTTCGACACCTTCTACCAGGTACGCGACGCGTCCAGCGAGGCCGGTGCCGGGCTCGGCCTGGCGATCTGCCGCTGGTTGACGGAAATGATGGACGGCCAGATGCGCGTGGTCAGCGAGCCAGGCCTGGGCAGCAGCTTCTCGCTGCGGCTGGGGCTGAAAGTCATGCCGGGCGCGCTGGAAGGCTGCGCGGACATCCTGCCGACCACCCAGGCGGTGTATGTGCGGGCGCCCGCCGTGGAACTGACGCAGAGCACCTGTGACTGGCTGAATCGCCTCGGCGTGGTCGCCAAGCCATTGCCGGCCTTTGTCGAAGAGTCGCGCCAGGCCAACCTGCTGGTCGATGTTCTACCCTCCGACAGCCTGCCCGCCTGGTCCGGCCCCCGGGTCCTGTGCATCAGTGGCGAACACCCTCCGGCCCAGCCACTGCAAGGTTGCGCCGTGGATGTGCATGATGTGCGGGCCATTGCCAGGGCCATCTCCCTGACCCTGCATGGAAAAACCATTGCGCCCGCCGCTCCCGAATGCGATCTGAGCAGCAGGCTTGACCTGCATATCCTGGTGGCCGAGGACAACGCGATCAATCAGGCGATCATCAAAGAGCAACTCGAAACCCTGGGCTGCAGGGTGACGGCCGCCTCCAATGGCGAAGAAGCCTTGCAGCTCTGGCAGCCGCAGGTGTTCGACCTGGTGCTGACCGATGTGAACATGCCGCTGCTCAACGGCTATGAATTGACCCGTGCCCTGCGTGAGCGTGACCGGGAGATTCCGATCGTCGGGGTCACGGCCAATGCCATGCGCGAAGAAGGCGCCCGCTGCATGGCCATCGGCATGAATGCCTGGCTGGTCAAACCCTTGAGCCTGCAGACCCTGTACCAATACCTGTCGAATCTCTGCGCGAATGCGCCTGCCCAGGAACCGCAACCGATGATCGATGCAACGCCTCCCCCCGCGACCGGCGACACAATGATCGAGCTGTCCCCGAAAATGCGTGAGCTGTTCATCAGCACCATGCGCCAGGATGTCCAGAGCGTGACAGACGCCCTCGACGCCCAGGATGCCAAGCGGCTCGCCGAGCGGCTGCACAGCGCCGCCGGGGCGCTGGGTGCCGTGCAGTTGAGCGGACTGGCGAAAAACTGCGCCGAACTGGAGTCCCGGATACTGCAAGGCGCGATGACTTCTTCCGTGACCCTGGAGGTGCAAAGCCTGATACAAAACTTGACGGATATTCTTAATGCACTTGAATGAGACGCGACAAGATTTGATGAACGCAATCCTTTACTCTTTCTCCCTACCAACCGGCGTATTACGAGTGGCTAGTCATGGAAAAATTTAAAGTAGTCATCGCCGACGATCATCCGATTGTTCTGCTCGGCGTTCGCGAGTTGATGGAGCGGGAAAGCGACTTTGAAATAGTCGGTGAAGCCATCAGCTCACAGGGCTTGATCGAGATCCTCGAACAACAGCCGGTCGATATCGTCATCACCGACTACAACATGCCCGGGGACTCTCCCTACGGCGACGGCCTCAAGCTGGTCGAGTACCTCAAGCGCCACTTCCCGCGCCTGCAGATATTGATCCTGACCATGATCTCCAACCAATTGATCCTCACGCGCCTGCATGAGCTGGGGGTGGTCGGGGTGATCCAGAAAAGCCAGCTGCACAATGAAATCCAAGTAGCGCTCAAGACCATCGTCGAAAGAGGCTCCTATCAGAGTCTCGAACCCGCGCCGAGCTCGGTCATCGAATCCAGCGCGAGCATCGACGACCGGATTTCCATGCTCTCGCCCAAGGAGTTTGAAATCTTGCGGCTGTTCGTTTCCGGCAAGAGCGTCAGTGACATTGCCCGCAGCCAGAACCGCAGTTCAAAGACCATCAGCGCGCAGAAAATCTCCGCCATGCGCAAGCTGGAAGTCGAGAGCGATCAGGACCTGCTGACGTACTGCATCGGTCGCAACATCTTCAACTGACCCCCTCTCATCCAGCGAAGACAGAAGGCCCGAACGACGATGACCTGCGACGACCAGTTCGATCTGCAACAGCTTCAAGGTGCCTGGGAGCAGGTGGAGTACGAGGACAACGGGGTCAGCAACCCACCTGACGAACATGGCGCCCCAGGAGCTCTTACCCTGATCCAGGGGCAAGGGTTCCGCGTCGTGACGCTTGAGGGCGAGTTGTTGCTCGCGGGTAGTTTTACCCTCGATACCCGGACCACGCCGAAATCCATTACCTGGGTCGACTCCATGGGCGCCGACACCGGCAAGCACTTGCCAGCCAGCTATCGACTGGAAGGCGATGACTTCGTTTTCATCGCCGCGGACGAGGGCCAGCCCAGGCCCACCGAGTTCCGCACCGGGCCGGGTGAAACCCTGCGCCGGTTCGTCCGCGTGTCACAGGCTGGAGCAGGTCTCGGCAGCCGCTGAGGTTCGCGCATTGGGCCGGCATGCCTGTCACGCCCTGGCCCGCTCTATTTCTCGCCCCGCCAGCTCGCCGATCGCCAGCAAGGTCTCGCAATCCGCGCCATCCTGGGCCTGTACCGACATGCCTTGAATGATCGCCCCGATATACCGGGCCAGCGCCGCTGCCTGGGTATCGGCACGCAGTTGCCCGCTGGCGATGCCCTGCTCGATATGCGCTTCGAATGCCTTGAGGGTGTTGGCCCGCAAGGTGCTCACAAACTCACGAATCCCTTCGTTTTCCACCGCGCAGGTCAGGGTCGCGGTGGAGATCATGCAGCCCCGCGGCCGGCCCGGCAGGCTGTACTCATGGGCCGCCTCGCGCAGCAGGCGGAGAAAACCCTCGACCACATCCGCCTCCTCGCGCAATGCCCGCTCGGCAAAGGCCCCGGTGCTGCGCTGGTAATGCGCCAGCGCCTGCTGGTAAAGCTCGGCCTTGGACCTGAACGCGGCATACAGGCTTTGCACCGTGATGCCCATGGCCGCCGACAACTCCGGCATCGAGGCGCCTTCATAACCCAGGCGCCAGAACACCTCGGCGGCCAGGGCCAGGACCTGGTCGCGATCAAAGGCAATCGGCCGTCCGCGACGACGCACCACGGCAGCAGGATTATTTATCATAATGATCACTATTGAAATTAGAACGAATGCCGGTTAATCATAACGGACATTGTGATTTTAGAGGCTGCCCCCCATGGATCTACCCAATAAAGGCCTGGTTGCCCTGGCCGCCACCCTCGGCGCTTCGCTGGCCAGCGCCGCGACGCCGGACGAGGAACTCGGCAGGCGCATGGACACGGCCATCGAACGGGCCATAGACCAACAGCGGATCGTCGGCACCGTGGTGGTGGTGATGCGCGATGGCCAGGTGGTGTACCAGCGCGCCGCCGGTTTCGCCGATCGGGAAGCCGCCCGGCCCATGACCGGCGACACCATCCTGCGCCTGGCGTCCATCACCAAGCCCATGGTGTCCGCGGTCGCCATGCGCCTGGTGGAACAAGGCAAGCTGTCCCTGGACGACACAGTCAGCCAATGGCTGCCGGATTTTCGGCCAAGGCTGGCCGATGGCACGCAACCGCCGATCACCCTCAAGCAGTTGCTGACCCACACCGCCGGCCTGAGCTACGGCTTTCTCGAGGCCGAGCACGGGGCGTATCGCACGGCGGGCGTGTCGGATGGCCTGGCCGAACCGGGCATGAGCCTGGAAGACAACCTCAAACGCATTGTCAGCGTGCCCTTGAGTTATCCGCCGGGCACGCAGTGGTGCTACTCCCTGGCCCTCGACGTGCTCGGCGCCGTGCTGGAAAAAGCCGGCGGTAAAAGCCTGCCGGTCCTGACCGAAGAACTGGTGACCGGGCCGTTGGCCATGAACGACACCGGGTTCTCGGTCAAGGACCCTGCCCGCCTTGGCGCCGCTTACCGCGATGACCATCCGCGCCCGAGCCGGATGCAGGACGAGACAGCGATCAGGGTCGACGAAAGCACCACCCTGTTCTCCCTCCAGCGGATTTTCGACCCGCGCGCCTATCCCTCCGGTGGCGCCGGCATGGCCGGTACCGCCAGCGATGTGGCGCGTTTTCTCGACACCTTGCGCCAGGGTGGCGGCCCAGTGCTTTCAGCCCCTAGCGTGCAGGCGATGATGACCGACCAGGTCGGCGCCCAGGCCCAGACCCAGGGGCCGGGCTGGGGCTTCGGTTACGGTTGGGCGGTGCTGGACGATCCGACCCTGGCCGGCACCCCGCAATCCAAGGGCACCCTGCAATGGGGCGGCGTCTACGGCCACAGCTGGTTTGTCGACCCCCAGGCCAGGCTGACGGTGGTGGCGCTGACCAATACCGCCTTCGAGGGCATGTCGGGAGCCTTCACCCGGGAAATCCGCGACGCCGCCTACCCAGCGCCCTGAAGCACCTCGCCGACCGGGGCGTCGAGCGACCACCAGCCCGGCAGCAATTGCCGGACCCGGGGCTCGGCGAAGCGGTCGTCGATCAGCATCACCACGCCACGGTCCTGCTGGCTGCGAATTACCCGGCCCGCGGCCTGCACTACCTTCTGCAGGCCGGGGTACAGGTAGGTGTAGTCGTAGCCGGCGCCGAAAATCGCCGCCATGCGCTGTTTCAACTGCTCGTTCACCGGGTTCAGCTGGGC